>NZ_LT853884.1 GCF_900183975.1 Xanthomonas fragariae | reverse complement strand
ATGCTCCTGCCCAAGGGCGCGCGCAGGCGCACGCCTCTTGCAAAAGGCAGGGCGATTCCATAGACTGGTGACAGTGATCTCACGGTTCTATGGGTTTCGTCTTAGCCTCGTCGCCAAACAAGGTCTAGGAAGTCGCCCTACTGATTTAGCAAAGCCTCGCCGCCAAGCGAGGCTTTTGCATTTCTAAGTACCGGTTTCCGGTGCCACCCGGTTGCCGATTCGCGTTGTCTTGCCACGTCCTACCGTCTTGGGAATCCAGCCCGTGGCCTCTGTCTCCCATTCCGTAATGCCGTTCTGAAGCAAGGTCGAGGCCGCTGCGTCGAACGATTGGAAGAAACGCGGGCCGCCTCGGTACTGACCGAGCACGCTATCGTCCTTCCCAATCCGCAGGATCACAACAAGCCCCCTATCCGTTACGCCGATGCTGGCCGTCTGCACTTTGCCGAGGGCCATCAAGTCCTTGAACGTCACCGGGCTTATGACCGGCTTGGAATCAATCGTAATCATGCCGCACCTTAACTGGGTTGTCCAGCAATGTCGAAAAATGCATTTCGATATCTAACATTTCTAGCAGCTAGATAGCAGCTATCTAGCTGCTAGATTTTCCTCGGTCGTAGAGATCCAGCGCCAACTCCAGGACTTCCACCAGCAGCAGCCCTTCCCGTTCCGCCACCTCGCGCACGCGCTTATCAAACTCCGGCGTTACGCGGGTAGCAAACTGCACTGTCCGGTTGGTGCGACGCGTGCGCCGGCCGTCTGGCCTGACTTCACTGTGCAGGTCTGGCGCTTGCGCCGGCTTGCTCTCCCGAGCCGGGCGAATAGGCCGGACAGCCTTGGCGCTTGGCAGCACGACAGGCGCAACCTCCGGCGCGGTCAGGTTGGTGCTGGCTTCGTCCAGCGATGGCGGCGTGCCCAGCGTCGAGCGCCCTTTCAATTTCGATACGTCAGCCATTGGTCACCCGATCGATGAGGGATTGAATCAGTGTGTCGGCCTGGTCGTTCAGTCCAGCAAAGCGGGTTTCCGTGACGCTGTGGCCGGTGTTCTGCGCCTGCCGATAGGCGGGGCGATCGCGCAGGGAGCCGGCGAGTACGTCGTAGCCGGCTTCTACGAGGTACGCCCTGGCGGCCACCTCCTCGGCGTTCGTGCCGATCCGGTTCAAGGCGAAGGCCAGCCGCTCTTTCGGAATGCCGGCCTTGGCCAGCGCGTGGAACTCGCGCACGGCCGGGATGAGGTCATCGCGCGAAGCGCCAGAGGGCTGCACGATCAGGTCGGCAGCTCGGGCAATGTCGAGCGTGGCCGCGCTGGTCCTGGCCGGGCCGTCGATGATGAGCAAGTCATAGCCATTGGCGGCCGCCAAGGCCTGCGCGGCCGTGCCGAACGCCTCGGCCGATATGGTCGGCTCGATGCCCTGGGACAGCCGCAGCCGGTGCCAGTCGATCGACGTTCCCTGCTGGGTGTCGAGGTCGGCAATTTTCACGCGCAGGCCGCCGGCGGCGGCTTCACGTGCCAAGGCGCGGGACAGGGTGCTTTTCCCTACGCCTCCCTTCTGTGAAACGAATGCGACGATGGCCGCCATGTTGCGCTCCTGTCTAGATGCTGGATAGCAGCTAGATTGTATCTAGCTTCTAGATGAAAAGATAGCAGCTAGATAGAAGCTATCTTCAATCTAGCTGCTAGATCATTTCCCAAGGGCGCGATACAGGGTGGAACGATGCACGCCCAACAGCGCGGCCGCCTCCGTCACCGCATGGCCTTCCGTCTCGATGAGCCGGCGCGCGTGCGCGATCTGCGCAGTGGTGAGGGTAGGGGAGGGGCCAAACTTCACCCCGCGCCGCTTGGCCGCCTCGCGGCCGCTTCGGGTGCGGTCCACGATCAAGGACCGCTCGAACTCGGCAATGCCGGCGAACACCGTCAACACCATGCGGCCGGCCGGCGTCGTCGTATCGGCCCACGGCTCGGCTAGCGATCGCAGGCCTGCGCCGGCCTCTCGGATGCGCTCGGCAATGTCTAGCAGGTCGCGCGTGCTGCGCGCCAGGCGGTCGAGCCGTGTCACCGTCACCACGTCGCCTGGTCGTATGTGGTCGAGCATGCGCACCAACTCCGGCCGATCGCGCTGCGTGCCGGTAATCTTCTCCGCGAAAATCTTGGTGCAGCCGGCCGCTTGCAGCTCGGCCCGCTGATTGGTCAGGTCTTGGTCGTCGGTGCTGACGCGGGCATAGCCCAGCAGCATGCGGCTGGTCGCCAGGTCCACGGCATCGGGGCTGGCCTTGGTCACGACTGCCGCGCCTTGATCTGCGTCGCCAGTTCACCCGCAACTTCCCCCAGCTCGCCGAACGTGATTTCCCCCGCTGCGAAGCGTTCGGCCGCAGCCGCGTATTCCGGCGGTAGCTTGAAGCCTTCCAGCTCGATGCTCGCCTGCGCGTAGGTGATGGCGTCGCGGCGCTCGCGTAGCTCGGCGGGGTGTAGTGGGCGCTGGAGCGTGCAGCGCTTGTACTCGGCCCATGCGTCGGCCGCGCGGCCCGTCTCGCCAGCGCGTCGCATCCACTCCCGGCGCTCGGCTTCTGGCGCGGTATTCCACCAGTCCATGCCGGCAATCTCATCGGCACGGACTGGCGAACTGCCGCCTTGCTCGGGGATTACGTCGTGCGTGCCGTCCAGGCGCACGCGCACGAGCTGGCCGTTCTCGTCGTAGCCCACCGCGCCCGGCTGACTGCCCAACTCGGCGAATGCTTCTACTTCCTCCGGCTGCACGTCATCAACGCTGCGCGAGGCCAACCATGCGGCACCCTCGGCCACGGCGTCGGCGTGGGCCTCATTGGTGGCCATCACCACATCCTCCGCGCCCTCGGCCAGAGGGAATACGCCGCCGCCAACCTCTTCGCCGTCCTGTAGAAGGCGCAATCGCCAGCCACCGCCCAGATCGATCGGGCGCGGCTCGATTTCATAGGTGCACTGCTGCATGAGGCCTCCGTAACGTCGCAAGTTATGTCGCAAGTATTATGCGACATGCGACCATAACTTGCAACACGTGCAGCCCTGCGAATACAGGGATCCGCGTCGTGTTTCAGGTCTTAGGAATTACGCGACACGGAAGGGGCGATTTATCAAGCCACCAATGGTGACACCGGGGCGCCGGCGCCGGCGCCGGCGTAGTCTGTCACCAACGCCGGATATTTCCGTAGACACAACGGCCGTGGAAATACATAATAGCGCTAGGTATTACCTTTTAGTCTAGGAGGCAGCATGGCATCGCCAACCTCGCTCAAGCTCGATGACGAGCTGAAAGGGCGTGTGCAACACCTCGCCCAAACCCAGCGCCGCACGCCGCACTGGATCATGCGTGAAGCCATTGCGCAGTACGTCGAGCGCGAGGAAAAGCGCGAGACCTTCAAACAAGACGCGCTCCGCGCTTGGGAGGACTATCAGCGCACCGGCCTGCACCTGACGCTCGAAGAAACCGATGCGTGGCTGGCCAAGCTCGAAGCTGGCGAGGATGCGGAACTGCCAGCGTGCCACACCTGATTTGGACGCCGCCGGCACTCGCGGACGTTCAACGCCTGTATCGTTTCCTTGCTCCGAAGGATGCCGACGCTGCCCGCCGTGCGGTGCAAGCAATCCGCGCGCAGGTCAAAATCCTGGCGCATCAGCCTCGCATCGGGCGACCCGTCGAGGACATGGCCCCCGAGTTCCGCGATTGGCTCATCGACTTTGGCGATAGCGGCTACGTGGCCCGGTATCGCATCAACGAAAACATGGTGACGATCTTGGCCGTTCGGCACCAAAAGGAAGCGTGATTCCCATGAGCATCACGCTGCACCGTGGCCTGCACGATCCTCACTGCCTCGCGCTGCCGCTGCGAGGCCGCCAGTTCGTCCCGCTGCTCGCGTAGCTGTGCGAGCTGGGCGTCTTGCAGCCGGGTGGCTTCTTCCTCCCGCTCCTGCTGTCTAGGGTCCATCGTGTTGTCCTCGCGGTAAAGGGGTCACCGTTCTGATTCCTGGCCCTTGCCGCTCTCCTGTTCTCGCTTGCTGACGGCCTCACGATTGGCCGCCCGTAGCTTCTCAAAATCGAATTTCCCGGCCGATCGGCCCTGATCGCCCTGGGCCACGTCGCCGCGCTGGTCTTGGCCGGCCTTCTCGGCCGCCCTGGTGCGTAGGCTTTCCATCTGGAACACCTGTTCAACGGCGTGGGGTTCGCGCTGGAACCGCTCTATGGCCTTTTTCTCGATCTGCTTCAGGCTTGCTCGCCAATGGGCTTGCCGGCCTTCTCCGCACTACGCTGCGCCGCCTCCGTCACGATCTTGGCCGCCTGGCGACGCCGCTCGTCGGGGTCTGGCTTGCTCGACTCGCCGGCACCCGGCGCGGCGCGCTCCTTCAGCTTCGCAAACGCGGCCTGCTGCCTGGCCTGCATGATTTCCTGGGTACGGGATTTCACCGGGGCCGGCGGCTCCTGTCTGGCGCTTGCCGCCGTGGCGACCTTCTCCGCACCATCCAGCCGCTCGAAGCTGGTCTTGCCGGCCTCCTTGGACGCAGCGCCCTGGGCGGCCGCTGCGGGCCTCTGGGCGAGGCTTTCGGCCAAGGCCTTCGCCTTCGCTGGATCGAGCTTGGAAACGGTCCATATACCCTCGTCTACCTCCACACCGTGGCGCTCGGCAAAATCGAGCGTGCTTTCCTTCGGCCGCGCCCTGGAAAGCTGCCGAGCCAACTTCTCATAGACCAGCTCGGAACCATCGCGGACACACCAGCTATTGCGCTCAACGGCCTCGCCGTCAGGCAGATGGACAGTTTCAGACCCTACATGCTCGAAACTAATCCGATCGCCGATCTTGGCACCTCGATCGGCAATAGCCCGCTCAAGGTCCACGCCCCAAAGTGTGTGCTGCTTGCCTGTGTTCGTTTCGAGTCTAGCGAAGTAGCTTTGCCCGTTCTGCGGATCGTGCTCATAGGGTGCTGCGCCGTGCTCTACCAATCGGCCGGACTGCCGCTCGGTGAAATCATCCGCACCCGCATACAAGGTCGCACTGTCCCGATGCCGGGTCATGCCGACATAGGCCAAGCTGCGGTCCATGCCAGGCGTCGCCAGCACATAAGAACGATCGACGGTCACCCCCTGCGACTTGTGGACCGTCACCGCATAGCCGTGGTCGATATGCTCGTAATCCTTGGCCGAAAATCCGACCTCCCGGCCGTTATCGAGCCTCACGGACAAGCGGCCATCCTCGGCCTTCTGTACCGTCCCGAGCGTGCCGTTCTTCACGTCTAGGTGCCGGTCGTTCTTCAAGAACAGCAGCCGGTCGCCCTGGGCGAAATCGCGCTTACCCCGGCTCGTCTCAATCTCGGCCGATGGCCCCAGCTCGCCGGCCTCGGCCCGCGCCGAGCGAATGGCCTGGTTCAACCCGGCAACATCGTTGTTCGAGTGCGCCAGGACGATCGCCGAGCCGCCCCGTTGACGGTCGGCCAGGTAGTCGGCCGCCACGGCCGCCTTGGCATCGTCGCGGCTCTCCACCATGCGGACATTGCCGCGCTCGTGGTAGGCGTCCAGCGCCGTGCGCACGTCGCCGCGCGCAAACTCGGCGCTTGCCTCGCGTGCCCAGCTATCGCGCTGCCGCCGTATCTCGGTGATTTCCGTCGCCCCGGTGCGCTCGGTGATGGCACGGAAGCCCGCGCCGGCCTCGATCGCCGAAAGCTGCTTGTCGTCGCCCAGCAACACCACTTTTGCGCCGGCTTGGTCAGCATGTTTCAGCACCCGGTCAAGCTGACGACTGCCAACCATGCCGGCTTCATCGATCACCAGCACGTCGCGGTTCGTGAGCGGGTCGCGGCCTTCCTTCCAACCGTATTCCAGCGACGCCAGAGTGCGGCTTTCGATGCCGCTACCGGTCTGCAATCGGCGGGTCTGTCTCGGCAGCAGGACGGCGTGTACGCATGGGCGGAAATTGCAAGAAACCAGCCTTCAGCTTAGCGAACACCGGTAGTTTTGGCACGCCGGTGCAGACATCAAGGCCTTGCGGTCGTTGGGTGGTTGGGGTTTTTCAGGGGTGACTACGTACGCTAGGATCGAACGAACGGCGAACGCTGACGGTGCTAACGTCGGAAGGGTATGACGACAGCCTGGTCGAGGAAGGCGCGCATACCTTCTTCATCGACGGTCTGACGGAAGGCGGCATGCGCGGCATCATCAGTCGCGAACAGGTCGTCCCAGACCGTAGACGTTCCATGTTCGTTTTCGATCTCAAGCGACCAGCCCGGCTCATTTTCCAACCGGATGATGTTCACTCTCACGGTGACGCCCTGCTCGGTGACGAAACCAGACAGGCTCGAGGTGACGATGTTGGGATCGCGTTCGTGCATCACTCTTTCCTCATGCTTTGACCGCGGTTTTAGCAGCGGTGCCTTCGAGCGCCTTGTAGAGCGCGGTTTTGCCGACCTTGAGGCGCGTGGCCGCTTCGCGAACCGTCAGCCCTGCCGCGATATGATCGCGCGCCTTACGCAATTTGTCAGGCGTGATGACCGGACGATGACCGCCAAGGCTCCCCCGTTCCCGCGCTGCCTTCAGCCCGGCGTTGGTGCGCTCGCGGATCAGGTCGCGCTCGAACTGGGCGAGCGAGCCGAAGATGTTGAACACGAGCATCCCGCCCGACGTGGTGGTGTCGATCTGCTCGGTGAGCGATCGGAAACCGACACCGCGCGAGGCCAGTTCGCCGACCTTCTCGATCAGGTGGCTCATCGAACGGCCGAGCCGGTCGAGCTTCCACACAACCAGTGTGTCGCCGGCACGCAGATAGGCAAGCGCTTCGGCCAACCCCGGCCGATCTGTCTTTGCCCCAGAAGCGTGGTCGTCGAACATGCGCTCGCATCCGGCCGCGCTCAGCGCATCATGCTGCAACGCAAGCTTCTGATCGCCGGTCGATACCCGCGCATAACCGATCAGCGCCACGGTCGGTCCCGATCTGTCCGTTTTCTCATCGATTTGCATTCTTGTCCGAATCGCCATCGCGGGTCCAGAGTTGACGGACATATTCATGCTGGCCGCCAAAGGATCGTTTGACGGACATCCTTGATAAGGTATTTTTTGCATTATCATGCGGACCTGAGCCATCAACCTACGGGATTCTCAGGGCGCATCAGTCCGGGGGCAATGATATCGCTGTTGGCCAAATGTTGAGCATAGGCAGCTGGGTCTTGTATGCCATCAGTTCCTCACCCTCAATGTCGAAGCGCGGCTGAGCCATTTGGCCAGCACCTAATTCGATGAGGATATCCACGCCGATCATGTCGATCAGGCGCATTGCTGTTCAGCATCCAGGCGGCACGACAGGAGGCCGAGGCAGCGAGTCCAGTTGGTTGACCGCCTCCAGAACTGATTCCACTGCGTCTTGGTGCGCTTGCGATTGAGGATTCATTCCATAGGTTTCTCGAATCATCCGGGATGCGATATCCCTCTGTTGGCTTTCGGGAACATGGACCAGTACGTTGCGTACCTTATCGGCAAACGTCGATGAAATCACTTGTGGTTCTGCATATTTTTCCCACGCGGTAGGTTTCTTTTGGTGATATTTAAGTATTCTTGCAATATCTTGATCTTCGTCCGGATGTACTAACGGAATTAACCCTTCAATACGGTTTTTCAGAGATTCGGCGCTGCTTTTTTCCATCGACCAACGACCTTCCTTGGCTGGCTTTCCGCTCCATGCGCTGTCTTTCAATCGAACAGCCGGACCGTTGGCCCAGGCATCCATGACTACAGTTGACCTCGGGTCGCGCCTTCCGCGCCTCAGTTCGTTCCAGATATGCCCCGCTTTGACTGGGATCTCATTGCCGTCGTCGGTTATCTCTTTCATTGGTACGGAAGCTGCAGCAGTCACACTCCTCTCGTTGACCGCCATATGGGGAGCATGGAGGATGGCGCAAAGGGGAGCAGACTGATCGCAGACCGCTGCTCCCATAACGACGCCCACAGCAAGCTTGCTGTGGGCGTCCGCTGCCGATTTTGCAACCGACGATCCGATGCCATTATGGCCTTTGGAGGGAATGTCGTCCGCTTTAACGTTTCCTCGGCCATGCTTGAGGATCAGGCGGACGTCGTTAACAGTTTGCCCGGCTGTCGCGAGTCTTGTCGGACTGGTGACTTTGTCGCCGACGACATATGCTCCCATGTGGTAAGCCAGCTGCTGGATCTGATGCTGTTCTAGAGATTCATCTCCGCACCTCCGCAAACGGTCGGGACGCGTCCCTAGGGAGACTCTCAGCGCTGATAGATACGGCGATTGCGGCGACATGACGCTTTCAAAGCTGGAAACAGTGGAGGCTCGCGGCAACTCTTCCCCGTCATATGCGGCTGGTTCAGATGACCCTGCAACGCTCTGCTTCGAAACGCATAGACCCATTTTGATCTCCGACAGTGACCTGAGAATCAAGTCTGGCGAGGAACTCTCTGGATGTCGTTGGTTCACCGAAGTCATGTTTGGGAACACGAAAGATTGGCGCTGGCGCCCCGCTTACAATGCCATTGCGGGCGTACTACCCAGTCCACAGGGGAAGTTTGCAGCACATCAACCTGTATGGCCAATTCGACGTCGCCATGAATACCCGGCTCGATCTGCCGTGATCCGAAATGGCGGCTGGTGACACGACTGTTGGGTCTACCCCTACCAGGCGTTTCGTTCCAGCGGCAATCTCCAAGTTTTCCGGCCTCAGCTTGACGAGCTGAGCCGCCTGCATCGGCAATGGCTGTCCGACCTTGGTGCCAAAGAATCGCTGCGTACACATGGTGCTGAACCGAAAGTGCTGGAATACGTGAACGAGGCTTTCGGCCGCCTGGCCGAGCGTATCAAGCAGCTTGCCGGTTGATCGCCGGAATTTTCGGCGGTTCATGTCCGTCACAAAAGGCGCGTTAATTGCCCTTGCGCCGTGAGAAGTACCACCGCCTTCTTATCGAAGGAAACGAAGGTTTCCCCGCCAAGCCAGTTGCCTTCATAGGCAATGACGCCATCGGCAAAGTCTCCGCCCGCGTCGAGCACCAGCAAGCCAGCCTCCACGGCAGGCCGGTTCACTTCCACATTCGCGGCGGCCAGTAGTGCCCGGATCGCGCTGGCCGCGTCGGCTTGCTGGAAGCCGTAGACACGCAGCAGCACCCAAACAAATTCGCATAGGCACGGCAACGCGACCGCGATCAACTCGGCGTCGGTCAAGACTGCGGCGGCAACGTCCGCTTGTGCGGGATCGTCACGCACAACCGCACGCACAAGGACATTGGTATCGACTGCGACCTTCATTGCTTACCTGCCCAGCCTTGCGCCGCCGCCTCGTTGATTTCTTCGATGGTGGCAACCTTCTGCGTCCTGCCCGCGAGCAGGCCGACAAAGCTGGCTATCGTCCCTGCGGGCCGGGCCGCCTTGAGCACGCCCCGACCATCTGGCAGCAAGTTCAGCTCGATCTTGTCGCCTGGCCTAATGCCGAGGTGTTGCAGTACGTCCTTCCGAAACGTCACTTGTCCCCGTGCGGTAACGGTCAATGTGGTCATGGTGGTTTGCCCTCGCAATCCAAGGTTGATGCCTTGTACGGTAATGCAAAAATGCCTTACATTCAATGTCCGTCAAACGTTTTAGGAACGCTAGACGTATTGCACGCTACCTAGAAAATGTGCACAATATAACCACATAGTTTGAAACGAGTCGCGAGGGTCACCATGCAAAGCATGACCATTGAACAGCTTCGCGTCGCCAAGGCATCCGGCGGCGTTGCTGGCGTCACCCTGAAAGGGGAGGGCGGTGCATTCTTCGTCCAGATCGCCACGCGCAACGGGCCGGCCGCCCTGTTGGCGAAAGCGCGCAGCACCGAGCCGCGCAAGTTTGGCAATCCCGCCGCCGCCCTGCATGTGCTGCGAGATATCGGTATCACGGTAGGAGCGTTCGACGCGAGCGCTTGGAACCCTGACGCCAAGCTTGAGACAGCCGGCACCCGTGGTCGCTCCGAAGCGATGCGTAAGGCGCACCAGGCTGCTGCCTATACCAACTGGCTGGCAGCGGAGATTGACGACGCTATTGCGGATACTCGACCTAATCTGTCTCACGATGCGGTAATGGCGGAAATGGACGCCGACATTGCAGCGCTTGAGGCCGAACACAAGCCAGCTCGCAAGAGGCGGGCATAAGCATGTCGGCCAACTGACTTATGGCGAAGTCTCCTACCCCATATCGCATCGAGTGGCGGCCCAAGGCCCGTGACGATCTGCGTGCAATCGTCCGCTACATCGGCAAGGAAAATCCCACCAGAGCGCGCAGTTTCGGCCAGGAACCACGCGACAAGACTACTCCGCTTGCTCAGCATCCAGAGCTTGGGCGTACCGGACGCCCAGGATTACCGGACGGGGTTCGCGAGCTGGTCGCTCACAGAAACTACATCGTCTTTTACCGGGTGCTAACTGAGGCCCGAACCGTAGAAATCCTACGGATCAAGCACACGGCACAGCAGATGCCGTGAACACAACCACGGCGCGCTAACGCCGTAATTCAGGAGTGGCACCCATGAAGCAGAAGAGCCGAAACGAAAACAGCGCAGTTCAGCTCCCCCAACGACGCCAACGTAGACGCAATAGTGGATGAATTCTTTGATGCATTGGAGCCACCGGTACGGCAGAGCAGGGCATGGACGTTCGGACGCCTCACCAGCGCTTGCGATGATCCGAACGCCGAACCGATACAAGCTGTGCTGTACCCGAACGTAAAGCGGTTCAAGCACATCCCATCCCATGTTCTGATGTTCCCTCATGATTTCGCTGTTTCCGAAGGGGGGCTTGCCAAAAACTGGTTACATCAGCCCGTCTCCGGAAAAACGACGAGCACTCCAAGAATGCGCCCTCTTTCGCCCGATTCAGCCATCATCGCCAATGACCTGATCGACAATGGCCTCGCCGATCCTGACTCACCCGATCAGGGAATCGCCGACGCCGTCAATTGGCGCCGCACCCAACACGGCCAGGACGCGTTGGCGCAATTGGCTGAGATGGCGCCTCCGTGGAGACGGGCGTGTTCTGCCCGCCGATCCCACCCCGTATCGGATCCAGGAGATACGGCAACATCGCCTCAACCGCGCCTCCACCTCCATGCAGTCCGCGCCACCTGCGCCACCGCCGGCATTGTCGTTGTCCGGAGAGCTTGCGTTTGACCCGATGGACTTTCTGGACATACCAGACACTGCAATCTCTGCCTCAAGCCCCCCTGCATTCCAGGAGGTTGCCAACCAGTCGGAGCTGTCGGTGCCCGTGGGAGAGTCCGCGCCACCTGCGCCACCGCCGGCATTGTCGTTGTCCGGAGAGCTTGCGTTTGACCCGATGGACTTTCTGGACATACCAGACACTGCAATCTCTGCCTCAAGCCCCCCTGCATTCCAGGAGGTTGCCAACCAGTCGGAGCTGTCGGTGCCCGTGGGAGAGTCTGTGTACAGGCCTACAATCACGTCCCTGCCTCCATCGAGCTATTCCCATGGCGTTGGACACTATCCCGCCCCTTCAGCTTCATTGTTAGCCAGTTCGTCGACGCATGCGACGGTCATGCCGGCTACCGCCAGCACGGGAAAGGGACCGCCCCCCCCCGGCCTTCCCTCACAGGCTCCCGGCTCGAGCACGGCCCGGCCAATTTTCAAATCCACGCTGGCCGGGCGCAAGAAGGTGATCGACCCGGAAACGGGCGAGCGCGTGTCAAAATCCACGCTGGCCAGGCGCAAGAAGGTGATCGACCCGGAAACGGGCGAGCGCGTGTCAAAATCCGCGCTGGCCGGGCGCCAGAAGGTGATCGACCCGGAAACGGGCGAGCGCGTGTCAAAAGCCACGCTGGCCAGGCGCAAGAAGGTGATCGACCCGGAAACGGGCGAGCGCGTGTCAAAAGCCACGCTGGCCAGGCGCAAGAAGGTGATCGACCCGGAAACGGGCGAGCGCGTGTCAAAATCCACGCTGGCCGGGCGCAAGAAGGTGATCGACCCGGAAACGGGCGAGCGCGTGTCAAAATCCGCGCTGGCCAAGCGCCAGAAGGTGATCGACCCGGAAACGGGCGAGCGCGTGTCAAAATCCGCGCTGGCCGGGCGCAAGAAGGTGATCGACCCGGAAACGGGCGAGCGGCGTGTCAAAATCCGCGCTGGCCGGGCGCAAGAAGGTGATCGACCCGGAAACGGGCGAGCGCGTGTCAAAATCCGTGCTGGCCAAGCGCCAGAAGGTGATCGACCCGGAAACGGGCGAGCGCGTGTCAAAATCCACGCTGGCCGGGCGCCAGAAGGTGATCGACCCGGAAACGGGCGAGCGCGTGTCAAAATCCGCGCTGGCCAAGCGCCAGAAGGTGATCGACCCGGAAACGGGCGAGCGCGTGTCAAAATCCGCGCTGGCCAAGCACCAGAAGGTGATCGACCCGGAAACGGGGGTGGGTAATAGACGGATGCAGCCGGCTTCACAGCAGAGCACGCAAGGACTATTCGGGAGTACACGCTGCCGGGATTGAGGGCCGGCAGGAATTTGTGAAAAATTCTTTACTAACAGCAAGTTATCCCACTTTTGGCTGTTTTTTACACGAATCCCTGCCGACCCTCTTGTTCGTATGGCGCGTTGTCCTTTCGGAATTCTGGATACATCTACGCAGCCGACAATCAATAGTTAATTCTCATTGACGTCATATCCATAGCGTCTCAATCAGGAGAAACAGATGTATCGCAAATCACTGGTGATGATGGTCGCGTTGGCCGCTATGGCGGGGAGCGCTGCCGCAGCCCACGATATCAATAAATCGTGTCCGGACCTGCACAGTGTTCGTATCGCCAAGTCCAAGTCCGTCGAAGGCGACACCTACACCACGAGTCCGACCTCCAATGGCAATCCATGGATCGGGGTCAATCCACCTGAGGCAAACGATGTCGAGCCACGCGACCTGAAATTTACTTCGGTATCTATCGTCAACGACCAACATCTGATCGCCTGCGATTACGCCGGCCCGGGTCTTTCCGGATTGCGCATGTCGCTGAAACTGAAAAAAACAGCGCAGCCTGTCGGCGCAAGCTGGGTGCAAGACCCGAACCTTTCGAACGTGTTGACCTGCACAGATAAGGATCGGAAGCGTTGCGCGTTCAAGCTCTGAGTGCGGATGCGGCGCCGCCACTGATGATAAGCAGGTCATAGCCATTGGCTGTCGCCAAGGCCTGGGCGGCCGTGCCGAACGCCTCGGCCGATATGGTTGGCTCGATGCACTGAGACAGTCGGAGTCGGTGCCAGTCGATCGACGTTCCCTGCTGGGTGTCGAGGTCGGCGATTTTCACGCGCAAGCCGCCGGCGGCGGCTTCGCGTGCCAAGGCGCGGGATAGGGTGCTTTTCCCTACGCCTCCTTTCTGTGAAACGAATGCGACGATGGCCGCCATGTTGCGCTCCTGTCTAGATGCTGGATAGCAGCTAGATTGTATCTAGCTGCTAGATGAACTTTCAAGAGCACGGTACAGGGTGGATCGATGCACGCCCAGCAGCGCGGCCGCCTCTGTCACCGGATGGCCTTCGGTCTCGATGAGGCGGCGAGCATGGGCGATCTGCGCGGCAGTGAGGGTAGGGGAGGGACCGAACTTCACCCCGCGCCGCTTGGCGGCCTCGCGGCCGCTCCGGGTTCGGTCAACGATCAAGGACCGCTCGAACTCGGCGATACCGGCGAAGACCGTCAACACCATGCGGCCAGCCGCCGTCGTCGTATCGGCCCACGGTTCGGCCAGCGAGCGCAGGCCCGCGCCGGCCTCTCGGATGCGCTCGGCAATGTCCAGCAGGTCGCGCGTGCTGCGCGCCAGGCGATCGAGCCGCGTCACCATCACCACGTCACCTGATCGTATGTGGTCGAGCATGCGCGCCAACTCGGGGCGATCGCGCTGCGTGCCGGTGATCTTCTCCGCGAAAATCTTGGTGCAGCCGGCCGCGTGCAGCTCGGCCCGCTGGTTGGTCAAGTCTTGGTCGTCGGTGCTGACGCGGGCATAGCCCAGCAGCAGGCCGCTTGTCGCCAGATCTACGGCGTCGGGGCTGGCCTTGGTCACGACTGCCGCGCCTTGATCTGCGTCGCCAGTTGATCCGCGACTCCCCCCAGCTCGCCGAGCGTGATTTCCCCCGCTGCGAAGCGTTCGGCCGCAGCCGCGTATTCCGGGGTGAGCTTGAAGCCTTCCAGCTCGATGCTTGCCCGCGCGAAGGTGATGGCGTCGCGGCGCTCGCGTAGCTCGGTGGGGTGTAGTGGGCGCTGGGGCGTGCAGCGCTTGTACTCGGCCCATGCGTCGGCCGCGCGGCCCGTGTCGCCAGCGCGTCGCATCCATTCCCGGCGCTCGGCCTCTGGCGCAGTGTTCCACCAGTCCATGCCGGCAATCTCATAGGCACGGATCGGCGAACTGCCGCCTTGCTCCGGGATTACCTCGTGCGTGCCGTCCAGACGCACGCGCACAAGCTGGCTATTCTCGTCGTAGCCCACCGCGCCTGGCTGACTGCCCGACTCGGCGAATGCCTCTACTTCCTCCGGCTGACGGAAGGGGCGATTTATCAAGCCACCAATGGTGACACCGGGGCGCCGGCGCCGGCGTCGTCTGTCACCAACGCCGGATATTTCCGTAGACACAACGGCCGTGGAAATACATAATAGCGCTAGGTATTACCTTTTAGTCTAGCACGTTCCGCCCAGCAAATACAGGGATCTGGGCCGTGTTTCAGGTCTTAGGACATGCGCGACATGCAAGACAGATTCAGCGCATGGACAGCAGGGCAGGGGAGGCGTATTATCACAAGGTATTACCAAGTGATAAAAGAGGCCAGGCTATGGCAACATCCCTCAAGATCGATGACGGCCTGAAAAACCGCGTTCAGCAGCTCGCCAGCCAGCGCCGCCGCTCCGCGCACTGGATCATGCTGGAAGCGATCGAGCAGTACGTGCAGCGCGAGGAAGCGCGCGAGAGCTTTAAGCAGGAAGCCTTGGCGTCCTGGGCGGCCTATCAGGAAACCGGCCGCCACCTGACCGGCCAGGAAGTCCGCACCTGGTTGAACACCTGGGGCACCGAAGACGAACAGGCGGTGCCTGAGTGCCACAAGTAATCGTCACGGAAGGCGCTGCGCAGGGCTTGGAGCGCTGCCGGCGCTTCCTGGCGGCCAAGGCCCCGGAAGCGGCCCAGCGCGCCGGCCAGGCCATTGAGCGGCAATTCCTGCTGCTAGAGAAGTCGTCGGACATTGGGCGACCATTCCCCGAGCTACCGGAGCTGCGCGAGCTGGTGATAGCGTTCGGGGATTCCGGCTATGTCGCCCTGTATCGCCACGAACCGGCCGCCGATGCGGTGTACATCTTGGCCTTCCGGCATCAGAAAGAAGCTGGCTACTGAGGGAGGCCGGAATGAGGGGTCGGAATGGCGGCTGGTGACACGACCGTTGGGTCTACCCCTACTGATGGAGCACACATGAACGAAGAACAGGAAATTGCCGAAGCGGCCTGGAAGCGCGAACTGTACGAAGCGTTCTGGAAAGAGTCATCCGATGCGATCAAGCCGTTTCGCGAATTCTGGCGCAAGAGCGGCGACCCGATGCGGAAAGAAGCGTGGAAACTGGATGCCGTGCTAGGCGGTAGGACACCTGTTTCGGATGAAGTGATAGAGGATTGTCGTCAGGCCGTCATGCGCCTGCACCAGTTCGCTCATGCGATCTCCGAGTTGTCCGGTAGCAGCATTGCGAAGATTCAAAACGACCTATGCCAACGAGCGATGGTCGATATTGTCGTGCGAGCGACGGATGCGGCCGAAAAAGCGCAGCGGGACATTGCGACCATTTACCAATGGGTAGCAGCGGCCGAACGCCGAAACACCGCGCAACAGTAATGAGGGTCGGCCTGCGGATTGAGATGCAAGTGCGCGAAAATGCCTGACAGCAAAAAGCCCTGACACCAATGTCAGGGCTTAGGCGACAAAGCTGTTTGCCCTACTGGATCTTTGCTAGCATCTGCGCTGACCATCGACCTTCTGGGCGATGGTCAGCGCGGTTGAAGTTGCCACTCCTACCGCGCACTCTGGCCCGGACGTGTTAGCGCACGGCCGGGCTTCTTCATTGAAGGTCGTCACGACGATCACACTGGGCCGGATACCTCGCGCCAGGCTGAGGCATCTACGACGATTTCAGGATCAAGGTGAGGTACGTCCGCAAGCGTAGTCAGCGCTTTTTCGATAGTCCGGAATCGGACAGGCTTGCGATGATAAGTAATGGCGTGCAGCGTGCGGCCTTGGCGAGCGTAAAGGGAAAAGCCAGCTCCATCGTTCGGATAAAGCACTGCCTGGATCGGTTCGGCCCGCAAGTCATCGCACGCACTGGCAAAGCGCTCGAATGTCCAAGCCCGGCCCTTCTGCACCTTCGGCTCTAGTGCATCGAAAAATTCCGTTGCCATCGCATCTGCCTTAGCGGTTTCATCAATTCGGTATTGCTGGTTCATGGGTGCCACTCCTGATAGCCGGCGTTAGCGCGCCGGGTTGATGGTCACGGCGTTCGTGGCGCCGTGCGTTTGATCCGCGATATTTCCCCGAGTGGTCCGTTACTCAGATGGGAGCTGGATTACGAAATCGGTCAGAACGTCTTTGACTGTCTTCCCCTGCTTGGCCGCGTAGATCTTGAGCCGAATGTGTTGCTCGGCAGATAGGTCGAAATTGACCCGCTTCGTCGTCGCTTTATCGGCAGAGCTGACAAGGATGGCTGCCTTTTTGGTCTTGGCGGCGGGACGCCTGGCGCTGGTGGCGCTTCCTTTGTTGCTCATTTCCTCAATCTCCAAATGAATAAAAACGCAATTACTCATTTGAGTTTACCAGACGTGAGCGAGGGGAGTAAAGCGACGCTTTACTCATTTACTCATTCTGCCCTTTGACGACACTATGGCGGCCTGGCCATCGCCGTAGTGTCGTCAAAGGGCAGAACGTCATCGGCTGCGGTCCGTATCGCGGGGCGGGCGCTGCGGCTCCTGACCCTGCTCCGGCTGGGTTGTGCGCCCAGAGCTGCCCTGGGCGCGATCGGGTTGGGCTATGTACGTCCGTCCAGCTTTAATCTCTTCCCGGCGCTGCTCGTATCGTTCCTGCAAGCCCTTTTCGCTGAACTCAACGTACAGCCCCTTATCGGCCGCGATGTCAGCCATGGCGTGCCGGTATGCCTCATCACCGCCACGTAGCCGGATGGCCGGCCCGAACTTCAACAGAGCCAGGCGCAAGCCCGTTTCCAGCGTGTCCCGCTCGATCTGGCTGAACTCAACAGCCGGCCCGGTATCGGTGAACATGGTCCGGCGCTGCTGGTCGTAGTACGTCACGTTGCCCTCCTGATCGACCTTGTATCCAGCAGGTGCGGCCGGCTTCCTGATTGGCGCGGCCTCGGGATGGCGGCCGTCCCCGTCCTCAATGCGTTCGCGTGTGGTCGGCTGTGGCTGCGCAACGCGCTGCCGGCGCAGCTCGGCCAGGGCGTCAGCATCACCACGGCCCGCGCGCTCGGCCAGGTAAGCGCGGTACTGCTCGGCCGGCTTCATGCGATACCGCGCATTCAGCTCAGTGCGCTCGGCCTCGATCTGCTCGCGCAAGGCAAGGTCGCGTCTGACCTTTTCCATGCGGACTAGAGACAAGGCGGCTTTCCGATCAGGGGCCTTAATGGTGCTGTCGTTCTGGATGGCTCGGCGCTCGGCCTGATACTGGCGGCGCTGCTCGGTAAGGCGCTCCTGCTCCCGCTGCTTCTGCGTCTGCCAATCCTGTTCTCGGCGCTCACGCTGTTGCGGTTGCCATTCCCCCCGGTAGTCAGCCCAAAGGTCGCGGCGCGGGGCGCTCCGGGCCGGCTGCTGTACTTCGCGGCCCTGCTGCTCGGCGTAGGTGGTGCGCAAAATCGGCGCGGCCTCACGCCAGGGCAAATGCAGCTCCTGGGTAAGAAAATCGGTCACGTTCAGGTTTCGACGGCCGCACCGTATGCGGTCGCTGCCGTCCTTCGCCTTCGTCACCTCGTACTTGCCGGGCATCACGCCATTCGTGCGGCTGACGGTCGCCAGCAGGCGAGCGGCGTCCAGCTCGCGCTTGATGGTGTCGAACTCGCCCTGGCCGGCATCCTGGCTGCGTGTGGCCGCTTCGTGCCGCTCGGCAATGCGCTGGCCGACGACGGTATCCGCCGGGCGGCCGTCGCGCTCCTTGGTAGGCGAGGGCAGGCGAGCGGGATCCCTGGCCGGTTGCGCCCTGGCAGGTGTCTGTGGCTCGGGCCGCTCGATCTCCTGGGCGGCCCTGTGCTTGGCGTAGAAGCTGGCCGCACGCTCGGTTAGCATCGCCCGGCGCTGCTCATGGTCGGCCTCACGATAGGCGGCGTATGCTTTTCGGCTCCCGCTGTTGAGATACTTCAGCTCGGCGGCCCTGACTTCGTGCCACTCTTTCAAGCGGTCGGCAATGTCGGCCGAAGCAGGACGTGGCGCTTGCGCGTCCTCGTATCCCTGGCGCAGCTCGCCGGCCAGCCTGCGGCGCTTCTCGTTGGCCGGCAGCTCGATAAATTCACGGCTGAAAACATGGTCTTTCAGGTTGATGCCCTTGGCTGCACCCTCGGGCTTCACGTTGAGGTATTCGCCGGCCGTACCTGCATTGCGGGTTTTGATGCCACCATACTCGGCCACAACCGCCCGAAACTGTTCGAAGTCGGTCACTCTCTGGTCAAGCACCAAAGACAGAATGCGCTCTTTCAATTCGTGGTTTGCGCCCTTGAAATAATCGCCCTTATATCTGGCAATCATCGCGCTTTCGTCTGTGAACTCTAAGCGTCGGTTATCTTTCGGACTTGCAAGCCCATATTTTGCGTTGATGTGTTCCTGAAAGGCTTCAAGGAATTTGGTTTGCTGATCGACCTTGCCAAACGGGTTTAGATTCCGCTGGCTCAACAGGTTATATTCAGGGATGACGATGTGGATATGCGGCTTGCGCTCGATGAAATCGCCGGTTTTCTGATTGGTGTAGCTTTTTAGCCTGGGCAAATGGGCCTCGGCATAGAAGTTGTATTCGTCTAGGTCATAAGCCGTCATGGAAAATCGCCGGAACTCGTCAGAGATCGACTGCAACAATTCCGGGCTGATCTCATCCTCTTTGAAAGCAAGAGTGATGTGCAAATACCGCTCGCCCTGCTTGTCTATGCTGTTGATGATGGCGTCGGTCAATTTCAGGTCGCCCGCCAATATCACTCGCTCGTCCAGCTCGGCGCGGTTGTAGTCGCGGCCGTCTTTTCGGCCTTCTTCCAGATATTCACGGATTCCGGCCTCGCCGCCACGCACCCTAATCAGCACGTTCGATGACCTCCCTCATCGCATCGGCAATGGCCTGCAACTCGGCAAGGATGCCGGCATAGGTCGCGGGCGTTGCCGTTCCTGCCAGCTCGGCCACGTTCGCCGCATGGGCGAGCTGGTTCATGTTGTTACTGGTCTTGTTGAAGAGGTACAGCAGCCGGCGCTTGTCGCTGCTCGCTGGCGCGCGGGCGACAACTTGGGTGCGGTTCTGCAAGACGCACTCGCGGAAGAACTCGGACGGCCTCAAGCCCGATGCCGCGACCTTCGCCAGATAAGCAGCATGGTCGGAGTCTGTAAGTCGAAAGCTCACTGGTCGGGTGAGCTTCTGGCCGTCTGCGGGCTTGCGGGGCATGGGCTGACATCCCTTCATTTCCCGCCAGGACAGCAGCCAGGGCAGGGCGGTTGCAGGCCGGCGCGGGCAGCGCCGGGCGTTCTTCAATGGAGACGAATCCTCGACCTGGTGGGCGGAGATAAGTCGCCAATTGACGCGACTGCCGAAGGCAGCCGCCGGCAGGGTTTCCAAAGGGGGAGCAACCCCTTTGGGCACGAGATATGTGTCAAAACGCGGAGCGTTTTGTAAACATATCCGACGTGCCTATCCTGCGCCGACCTACAGTATAGCGGGGCATTTTCATTGCTTCAACACTCGCAATGCACTGCAACTACACTGCACACGAGCTGCTTGACACTGCAATTGCACTGCATTAAAATTGCAGTGTGGCGGCGAAGATAGTTTGATTGCACTGCATGCGGACTGCACAATGTCGTTTCCCATTAGGGAGACAACGCAAAGAGGCTGATCGATGACGAAAACAAGTGTGGCTGACGTGCTGCGGGAGCTGGCGAAGGGCGATAAAAACCGCTCTGAAACGGCACGTCTGCGCGACGTAATAGACGAAGTTGAGGCCGCCATCACTGCCGGCGTGAGCCGATCGGCGGTGTTGGAAGCTCTGCACGGCCAAGGCTTCACGATGACGCTAAAGAGTTTCGAGAGTGCCCTTTATCGCATCAGGAAGCAGCGCAGGCAGGGCGAGACAGGAGCACCAATAGCACCGGGCTCAGCTCGATTTAGTCATGACGAAAAAGGAGGTGAAGTGGCACCAGCGGTTGGCAAAAAGGCGGGGGACTTTGAGATTCCTGTCCCGAAACGATTCATCCATAACCCAAACCCAGACGACGATCTTCTGAAATAAGGGAACCATCATGCAGAACACCATTCATTTCATCCTGCAAGGCAAAGGCGGCATTGGTAAGTCTTTCATTGCTGTAATGCTTGCACAGTTCTTTAGGTCGAAAGGTGCAGACCTAAGGGCTTTCGACACAGATCAGGAAAATACGACGTTTGCCCATTACAAGGCGCTTGGCGCGCAGCATATTCCAGTGATGAATGAGTCCCGCACGATCGATGCTAAGCGCTTCGATGCGCTTATGGAGAAGCTGTTGACCGAAGAAGGTACTTTTGTCATCGACAACGGTGCGAACACCTTCTCTCCGTTGCTAGCGTACATGGTGGAAAACAACGTCATCAGCTTCCTGACCGAGAACCATAAAAAGGTCTATTTGCATACAGTCGTCGGCGGCGGCGACACACTCGCGGACACGGCAAACGGGTTTAATTCCATCGCTCAGGGCATCGAAGACGCGCCGGTTGTTCTCTGGCTTAATGAACACTTCGGGCCGATGAAAACCGAAGAAGGCAAAGACTTCACCGATACCAAGGTTTTCAAGGCCAATCAGTCCCGCTTACACGGCTTGGTTTCGCTGCAAGCGCGCAACCATCAGACCTATGGCGACGACATCAAGAAGATGAACATCAAACGCCTGACGGTTGATGAGATCATGCAATCTCCCGACTTCGCGCTGATGGAAAAACAGCGCATCCGTAACGTTGCTAGGGATGTTTTTGATCAGCTTGAAAAAATCGAGTTCTGACTATGGACCGGCGCAAATACATAGCAGAACTGGTCGAAAAGACGGGCGTCCGTGTAGATGAAGACGATCCGATTTTTGCAGTCGTGCTGCTAAACCAAGCCATCCTGCAAGATCAAAAAACCGAACTCGAAGCGCTTGTCGGTCAACTGGTGAAGGCCGGCGGTGCCATACGAGGCGAGGTCATCAAGCAAGTGGAGGAACGTTGTAACGTCACACTACGGGATTTGCAGACCGAGGCAGCCAAACTAAAAACCGATCTGCAACGCGAGCACGCGGGCTATCGGGAAGCCACGAAAGAGGCGCTGCGCCAGGAAGTCGGCAGCACCATCGCCAGCGCGGCCAGTGCCATGCACGACGCACAACGCTCAATCATGCGACCTGTTTGGCTCGCCGCCATTGTCGGCGGGATATTGGGAGGTGCTGTCGTCTATGCGGCGGCCTGGCTGGCCACCTGAGGCATTCAGGGGAGAAAAAGTTTTTCATGAAAAAGAATCTCGCACCTTACACATTTACTCATGCGCTCAAATGTGTGTTAAACTCATTGCACGCCGGTCAATGGACTGCCGTGCTGTAAAGCTGGACAATTACCAAGCCAAATGCTTTTACATTGGCTTCAATATCCCTACGGATGAGATGCCCTAAGAACGCAATTGCGTACCGGGTGCTGGGCTGAAAAGAAGGCCCTGACAGCCAAGAACAGAATGGCCGCATAGTCAGCCCACCGCCATACAGGCGCGGCTACGGGGGCTAAGCCCCTCCTGACCCTGCCGGAACAGTCGGCCTCGTCCTCCTAACGCAATAGGAGTGGCACTCATGAAAATCCTCAAATCGCTTCTTCTCGCCGGCCTGCTTATGTTCGGCGGCTATGCCAACGCGCAAGTCCCTGTGACGGTCACTTCAGACCTGCCTGCGATCACCAATCAAATCGAAACAATGGCGAAGTGGAAGACGCAGTACGATCAAATGGTCGGTCAGCTCAACCAAGTGCAGAAGCAATACGAGGCAGTCACTGGCCCGCGCGGTCTGGGTCAGATCATGAACAACCCTGCGCTACGCGATTACCTGCCATCCGATTGGCAGAACGTCTACGACTCTGTGCGCAGCGGCGGCTATAACGGGCTTAGTGGTAGTGCAGCAAGCATCTACAATCAGAATAAGGTCTATGACGCTTGTGCTTCGGTGCCACAAGCCGATGCGCGCGCAGCCTGCCAGGCGGCGGCCGTAAAGCCTTCTCAGGACAAAGCCTTCGCAACAGCTGCATATGCAGCGGCAAAATCACGCCTGGATCAAATAGATTCCTTGATGCGGCAAATAAACCAGACGCAGGACCCAAAGTCGATCGCCGAATTGCAAGGACGGATCGCTTCGGAGCAAGCCATGATCGCGAACGAACAGATTAAACTCCAATTATTTCAAATGATGGCGCAGGCTGAGGACAAAATTCAAGAGCAACGTCAAAACGAGATTGACGCGAAAATGAATGCGCGGCGCGGATTCTCCCCGTTGAAGCCGGTTGATTTCTAAGGAGGTTATATGCTGCACTTCATTGAGCTAATGCTGATTGCTGGATATATTCAACTCCCTATTCGGTTCTGGCTATCAGTCCGAAAGTTTGGAATTACTCGTTTCAATGATGCCTTGCGCGGCGACGCGCACATGTTTTGCCTAGATATATGCGGAATTTTTACTGCATTATGTGCACTTTACTGGATTTTGTACGATACGCTTGGGATATCTATTCCTGGCATCGATAAGATCACAGACTTGGAAGCAAATATAGTAGCGTTCGTGTTGACAGCGTCGTTTATCGGGCTTGCGTTCATAAATGGCAGAGAGCGTTTTCTAGATGCCACACGAGCCGGCATGCCAGAAGCGGCACTAAGATGGCTTGCAACACGCCAAATCATCGTTGCTTCGGAAGTTTCCGCTGCACTCGCGCAAATGCCGCGCCCTAATAAGAGAATTTACCCATGAAAAAATTTATCTATGTGCTTTCGCTCGCCTTCCTTTTGGCTGGTTGCAACAACAACGAGCCAACCCGCACTGTCGCAGATTTCAAAGCCGACAAAGAGCAACGCAATGCGGTACTGGCGGCCTGCAAGAATAACCCTGGCGAAAAATCCCTGACGCCTAATTGCGTTAATGCAGATCAGGCTGAGACGGAAATAATGAATGCAAGGCGCGGCTTTACTCCTTTAAAGCCGGTGAAATTCTAGAGGGTACAGCCATGTCAGACAGTATGATTTTCCAGTTCATAGGCGACTCTATTACAAACGCGATGGGCGTTTATGTAGAGTCAACCGTTCCCGCGCTTATCGAAAAAATCACAGCGACTGCGGTTCTCATGGGATCGCTTTACTACACCATCATTGGAATTTTGATGAGCCTCGGCCGCGTTGAGGGGCCATTCTCCCAACTCATGGTTTCTTTCGGGAAATTCGCTTTGATCGGTGCGTTCGCATTGAGCGCAGGCACTTACATGGAATTCGTAGTTGCGACCGGCCATGATCTAGAAACTGGATTAACGCAGGCGTTCTCAGGAGAACATGGTGCCAATCCCACTACTGTTTACCAGGTTGTAGACCAGTCGGTCGTCAAAGGCCTGGATCTGGCGCAGGAACTTTGGAACCGGGCTTCCAATAGAGGGATGACCAAAATCGGCATGATGATCGGCGAATATTTTGAGGCGATAATTATCGCAACAGCAACTCTTCTTATTGCCGTTCCTGCTGGAGCGATGATTGTTGCGTCTAAAACGCTCCTTGAATTACTTCTAGGCATCGGGCCGCTTTTTATCATGCTGCTTATGTGGCCGGCTACCAAGGCATTTTTTGATAGGTGGTTTGCTGAGGTGCTAACAACCATCCTGCAAATCGCTCTGGTAAGCGCGGTTCTGGCATTTGCCATGAAGATCTTCGTTGAGGTGGTTGGCGCAACAAACATTGACAGATTGGATGCAAGCCCGTTTTTCGACTGCGTGCGCCTACTCATCATCACGGTGGTGATGCTGTGGCTTATGTATGTCGCTTACCAGAAAGGAGCCGCTCTTGCAGGAGGCATGACATCGGCAGCGATTACCTTGGGCGGTCTGGCAGCCGGTGCATCTGGGATTGGCTCTGCTGTAGTTGGGGCGGTTAACCCGGTTTCCACTCGGCGCGATCTGGAATCCGGCATGATGGTCACGGCAGGACGAACCAATCACCTGGTCGCCGGCAACACGATGTGGAATCCGCGATATACGCAACACGTACTTGATAATGTCGGCAAGAACTGGGGTCGAGCAAGAGGCGGCAGCGTCCAGGGCGAATGATGACACGGCCCCCGCTTCGGCGGGGTCTTTCATTTCCGGGAAGCGGCCAGCTCGTTGCCAACGTCAAACGCAAGACAGATTCAGCGCTGATCCATACAACAGAAATCTAGCAGCTAGATAGCCGCTATCTAGCTGCTAGATTGTATATAACTTTCTTGGAAGTCGGCGCGGAAACCGGGTCAAGGGCGGCATCGAAGCCGCAGCGCGGCCGCAGGCCGTGACCGGGTGAAGATGTTCGGCGAAGCGAACCCTTGATGCGGTTACAGCGCCCAAGCCTCCGTGAGAGGGGCAGGCAAAGCGTAGCGGCGGCCTGCTCCCGAGCTTCCCGGCGGCGAGGGCGGGGAGTCCAGAGGGGCAGCGCCCCTTTGGGTCTTTGGGCGACAAATGCGGGCGATCGAGCGAGCTGGATTGTCACCAAGACAGATTCAGCGTTGGTGACGGATCTTGGCCTGGCCGCTGGCCAGGCCAAGATCCGTCACCAACGCCATTTCGGCGCTGTCCACATATCCACGGTTCGCGTAGGGGCCTTCTATGGCACCCGAAGCAGGACGGTGGGTATGTGGACAGTCGGCAATATGAGCCGGCACGGCAGTGACGGCGCGCTTAGGAACAGACGGAGCTTATTTTTCCGGCTGTACTGCCTCAAGCCGCTTCACAGCTGATACGAAATTCAGCCGCAGCAGATGAACGGCCAGATCGATTGCGCCGCCCCCGCCCTGGTCTGCCATGGTGTCGAACCACTTCGGGCCGGTCGCCAGTAGCTCTACCACGCCGCCGCCGATCGACACGTTGATGCGCACCGTGGCCTTAGTCTTTCAGTGGTCGAAAGTCGGGATCGCGCTTCCAATACAGGCCCAAGGCGTCCAACGCCTCCGGCACAGGCATATCGCGCAACCTGGCCAGCAGCTCAGGTGGAAAGGAGCGCCGCGCTCTCATCGGTGAATCCTCCACAGACGAAACGCGGTGTGTAATAGACGGCCAATCCCTTCCCCCGAACCCCCTACCCTCTCAGGCCGCTGCGCGGCCTGCGCGCCATGTGGACAACGCTGCGCGTTGACGCACAAGGCTTGCGGGCTACTCGTGATATTGAAATCACGGGGGCTACTCCGGCCTTCGGCCGAAAGAGCAAAACCATCGATTACCCACCGGATCATGAAGAGGCCCCCGAGCGCGGAGGCTTCGCCATTAGTAATACGGACGGACCTGTGCCACCTGATCCGGGCACCTCGTTCCCCACCTGTAATACGGATGGACTTGTGCCATCGGCTGCCGGGGGCGTCGGCTTGCCGGCGCGATACCAGGTCCGGCGGCTCATCCCCAACGCCTCCCAAGGCCGCTGGCGGGCCGCTGAGCGGCCTTCGTAGGTGGCGCGGTCTACCGCCCCGGCCGCGCGGCGGCGGGCCTCATGGCGCTTCCTATCGCGCTCTAGCGCCATGTCCGCGCCGATGATGGTCCGAAGCTGCCGCTGCTCGTCCTGGGTAATCTGGAACAGGTTCAGCAGCGTGTCGTTCTTGGGCGTGTAGAGCGGCGCAAACTCCTTGCCGCCAAAGCTGACTTTCTCGCCAGCCTCATAGGCCTTGGCCTTGCTGTAGAGCGTCATCAGCTCCTTGCTGCGGTAGTTCCACCGCGCATCCAGCTCGCCGGCCAGGGCGGCCGCCTCGTGGTACATCTGGCCGCTGTGCGTCGGCGCCGGACAGCAGCAGGAAGTTCAAGCGCCAGAAAAGGTGCTGCATCCGCTCCCCTTCCCGCACGCCGCCGCGCAGCTCGGCCAGCTTGCGCAGGTCTTCCAGCCGGTCCCATGCGAGCTGGCGGCCGCTGAAGCCGCGCAGATTGTCGCTCTTGCCGCCGGGCAGCAGCTTGAGCTGCCGGCGCTCGGCGCGATCGCGCCGTTGCTGCTCGATGGTCCACCTGGCCACGGGCAGCAGCATTTCGGCCAGGTACTCGAAACCGTATCGGACTGGCTCGCCGTCCTGTCCAGGCTCGATGTGGACCATGCGGCACACGTTGCCGCTCTTGGTGTTCACGGTATCGACCAAGCGCAGCACGCGTGATGCGTCCTTAGCCTGTGGATCTGCCCCAAGCGCGGCCAGCCGGTCGATGAGATAGCGTTGGCAGGCATTCCAGCGAGGCAAGGCCTGCCGTGGAATGGTGCCATCGAGCAACCATTTCGCCTGGAGGCCGCGGCCGCTGTAGACCAGCAGCGACGGCGCGGGAATGCCCTCCTGGGCGCAATGGAACAGCACGGCGGCCGCCAAGGCCTCGGGCGTCCTGCCGGTGGCCCACGGCTGCCGGTAGGTGTCGATGTCGGCGAACAGCAAGCCGATGCGCAGCAGGTTCACTACACGGCGGTTTTGGCCGCATGAACTCAGCCTGCGTCATCCACGTGTCGCGGCTCTTGTCGATCAGGCCCAGCACCGCCGGCATGTCGGTCAATTTGTGCGAGGACTGGGCGCTTGTCGTCGCCCTGGGAGACGAGCAACGAGAAAAAGCCGGTCCTGCCGGTGTCGTGATATGTCCGCGCCTCGTCATCGAGGCTGAACAACGCCAGTTGCGCGCTCGTCGCCAT
>NZ_LT853883.1 GCF_900183975.1 Xanthomonas fragariae | reverse complement strand
GCCGCGCTCCTTCCACTACTAGCCACATAGCGAACATGACGACGCTGGCGAGCGCGGCTGGCACTCGACCCATCAAACCGCGCGTAATCACGAAAACAAACAACGCACTGAGCAGTCCCAGAACAACCGCCTTCAACATAGCTGTTTCCCTCTTCTCCGTCATTTTAAGGGGGCGCCCTGGCAAGCGACCCGCGTTTTCAGTGGATCATCCGAAGGGAAGCCCTTTCGGGCCTCCCTTCGGGCGCGCGTTACAGGTCAATCGGCACGGCAGACATGCCGGCGCCATTCATGCGGCTGTAGCCGTCGTCGTGGGTCACGAAGACCGCCGCAGCCGTCGCACTCTTATCGACCTTCAAGCGGTCACTGTGCTTGCCCAAAGCCACCTCGATATCGCCCGCGATACATTGATTGCAGTAGACATGTAGACCGCTCAATCGCGCGTTCCAAAGCGCACCGCTGTAGTAATCGGAAAGCGTCGGCTTGGCGATCCCGTCTCTTTTGAAGTTACTTTCAAAGCGGCGATAGACCGCATCGATAGCTTTCTGCACGGCGGCATCGGGTGTAGTAGCGGTAGCAGAAAATGAAGTCGGCGCCAAAGCGGACACTCTGCCCTTCCATCATGTGATAGATGGAACCCTTGTAGTCGATGCAGCCATCGAAATATGACGCCTCGAAATGACGGGCGACGGCTTTCACCTGTTCTTCGTTCGGGCCATCTGTCCACCTAACATTGATCGAGGCGCCGCCGCTGTAGGTGTGGCTCTTGACGCTGAACTTGATCCCTGGAAAGGCTTCCTTGAGGGCTTTGCGAATTAGCTTGGCCGTCTCGGCACAAGTAAAATACTTGGTAGCCATGCTTTAACTCCGTAACAGTTAAGGTGTCGGTGAGAAGCCTCGCCACGGTTGCCGCCGTGCGGGGCTTCGCTTTTTGCAGTGCCAGTCGATCACTGCATGGTTAAATTATATGTTGACTTTTATAGAAAGTCAATAGTTTTATCAACCTTTTCGGTTTGCTATTGTTCATCATGTCGCACATAATGCTACTTCCCGTAGTAGCAGATTTGTATGTTTTGATGTGGAGCGGCAGACATGGACAAACTCGAAATCTCGAAGCTTCGCGAAATTCCCCTTAAAGCTGTTCTAGAGCGTTTCGGCGCGCAGCCAGACCCGCAGGACCCAAAGCGCAATTGGAAGTCGCATGCGGGCCGTATCACGGTCACGGATGGGAAGTTCTACAACCACGACCAGGCGCAAGGCGGTGGGGGATCAATAGACCTCGCGATGCACTTAGGCGGGTTCAAGTTCAAAGAGGCTGTTGCTTGGCTCGGCGGCAACATCAGCCGCGACGCAGCAATCAATCAATACCAGGCAGAAGCACGCAAGCACGCAGAGCGCATCCTTGACACGACGCCAGCGCCAAAACTCCACGTACCTGAGCCGGTGGTGGGCAAGCTCGACCGCGTGCGCAACTACTTGACCGTCAAGCGAGGCATCCCCGAAGCCATTGTCGATAACGCGATAGACAAAGGGCGCTTGTGGGCCGACAAATACGCGAACGCTGTTTTCAGCCTGCGCGATCTCGAAGGGAAGCAGATCGGCGCCGAATTACGCGGCACGTCCGACAAGCCGTTTCACGGCGTGCGCGGCGAGAAAGGTCTGTTTTTCACTGGCACGTCGAAGCCCAAGACTGCCGTGTTCGTTGAGTCGGCCATCGATGCCATGAGCTACCAGGCCATTCACCCGAACACCTTGGTGATCGGCACTGCCGGCAGCGGCCGCGACATGCTGACAGCTGCTGCGCGAGCGCTCGATGAAAAAGGCTTCAAACTCGTCGCCGGTTTCGACGCTGATAAGTCCGGCGATGCTCAAAGCAAGGTCCTTGCAGCAGCCGTTCAAAGCCCTGTTGAGCGTCAACTGCCAACCACAGGCAAAGACTGGAACGACGAACTAAAAGCCCAGCGAACCGCAGTCCGTAGCGCCGAAGAAGTAGAACGGTAATCCCTCCCGCCCGAAACGTGTTTGCTACTGAGACATTGCCATGACATGCCGCCCACCCCATGCCCTGACCGCCGCGCTCTTCGCCGCGACGTTGTCGCTTACTGCCTGGTCGCAAGACGCTTTGCCTGCCACAGCCTTCCCCGCCGTCGATGCGGCTACGCAAAAAAGCCGCGACAAAACACGCCAACAAATCCTGCAAAGCGAACTGGCTACGGAAAAGAAAGCCTACGACGACGCAAACGGCGCGCTGTCGGCCGCGATCAGCGGCAAGCAGCTTTCCGACAAGATCGACGCTCTAAAGCAGTCCGTGCTCGACCATCAGAAGAACGTCGAAGCCATCCAAGGCGAGCTTGCCAATCTCGATAGGGCGCCAAGTGGAGCAAAGGCAGCGCTTGTAGCGGTGCGGGCGCGTGCTGCCGCCACGCCTATGACCGATCAGCGGCCGGCACCGTATTGGGACGTGTACAACCGTCCCCAACCGCAACCAGCCGATGCGCAATGACAGGTTGACAAAATTGAACAATACAGGTTAGTCAAATTTCTATTTGACACTTTCGCATGTTTTGTTGCTACAATATAGCCATAAATGTATTGCAGAAAATGCTATCATGCGGCGACAGAACAGGCATCCCGAGCTACAATTTTTGATTTTGATGTACGGGATAGCCATGAACGCAATCGACGAGCAAGAACTGATGGACTACGTGGCAAACGGGGTTATTTCGCAGTTCAAGATTCGCGAGACTGACGAAGAACGGTTTTGCCTGGTTGTAACCGTCTCGTGGAAAGAGGGGGACTGCATCCTAACAAGCGCACGCAAGACACCTCGCGTATGGGCCAACGTGAACACGCTGGCGAATTTCCTTCGGGGCCTAAATCTTCCCAAGGTCCCGATCAATCTAGAATTATCATTCAAGGCACCAACATGACGAAGCAAACAACTCCCGCGCGTAATCATTTCCTCTCATGCGCCGACCTCATCTTCGCTGCCTTTCTCGCGACCCTGCTCTGCTGCATTCCTGGCATCGCCAGCGCTAGCTCCCCGTTCGCGGGTGGTACGTCTGGCTTGTCGAACGATATTGTAACCATCCTCTCGCCGGTTGCCGGCATCGCCATCATCGCCGTGGCCGTGCTTTGCTGGTTCGGCAAAATCTCTTGGTATTGGTTTGTCGGCATCGTAGTTGGCATTGTCCTGTTCTTCGGCAAGGATCAAATCGTTAGCTGGATTCGCGGGCTGTTCGGCGTTTAACCGCGAGGCTTCCATGAGCAAGAACGACGGAATCATCGTTGACACGTTGTTCGTGGGGCCGACGCGCCCCACGATGTTCTGGGGCGTGACGTGGCAAGCCTTCGTCATCAACATCATAGTGACAATGGAAGCCTTCATCTGGACGCGCGATCTGCGCTGGCTTCTGCTGTTTGTCCCCATTCATGGCATCTGCTTCCTGATCTGCATGCGCGATCCACGCACGTTTGAATTGCTCATGCAGTGGGGGCCGACGAAAGGCTTCGCCTTCTTCGGCAATTTCGCCTATTGGCGAGCCGCCACATTCAGTCCCTTGGAACTTCACATCCCACGCAAACGATCCTTCTTCCGTAGAAGGAAATCGAGGAAGGTGCTGTAATGACAGCGACGGTAGATGCAAGCGCGAGCGTGCCATTCGGCGTGAGCCGGTTTTGTCGAAGAACATCCCTTACTCCGTCCACCTGACACCGACTGCTATCCAGACGGAGCACCACGATTACCTCATTGTGCTGCGCTTGACTGGTGCTAGCTTCGAGAGCGCCGACGATGAGCAAGTCAACAACTGGCACCATCGTCTGAATGGCCTTCTGCGAAGCATCGCTTCGCAGAATGTCGCCGTCTGGCAGCACATCGTTCGCCGACCGGAAAATAAATATCCAGACGGTGAATTTCCCGAAGGCTTTGCCGCCGACCTCGATGAGAAGTACGCCGCTCGCGTGAGCGGCGAATTGCTTATGGTCAACGAACTGTATTTGACGGTGGTGTATCGCCCGCACCCCTCAATGGTCGGCAAAGCCCTTTGGTCGTTGGTTTCCTCCGGCACCCCCCAAGCGTTCGCGCAAGAACGGACCGAATCAATCGACGCGCTCGAAAAGGTAGTGCGTGAAGTCGAATCGTCGCTGTCTCGATACGACGTTGAACGGCTCGGCATCTATGAGCACAACGGCGTGTATTTCAGTGAGCCCCTTGAGTTCTTTGCATTCCTTGTCAATAGTGAGTGGCAACGTATTCCGCTCGCTCAAGCGCCGTTGCGCACTCTAATTCCCACGACGCGCCCGTTCTTTGGCAACGAAGCAATCGAACTGCGCTCGCCGACGAAAACGACATATGGCGCGATGCTCGGCATCAACGCTTACCCGCCCGAATCAAAGTCGGTGTTCTTGAATCACCTGCTCACGCAGCCATTTTCATTCGTGTTGTCGCAATCGTTCAGCTTCCTGCAAATGGAAAGCGCACGTTGGAAGCTGAAACTGTCGAAGAACCGGATGATTAACTCCGGCGACGATGCCCTCTCGCAAGTCGATGAAATCGATGATGCGGTCGATGATCTGACCGCACGCCGCTGGGTGATGGGGCGACCATCACTTTAGCCTGTTCGTGAAAGCCGGCAGCTTGCGCGAACTGAACGATCACATCGCTGAAGCGCGAACGGCTCTGTCAGAAGGCGGCATCACGGCCGCGCGCGAAGACCTCGCAATTGCTTCGGCCTTTTGGGCGCAGCTACCGGCGCAGTTCAAGTTACGTCCGCGACTGTCGCCGATCAACAGTAAGAACATGGCCGGCTTCGCCCCGTTGCATAACTTCCCGCAAGGCCGGCGCCGTGGCAACCATTGGGGCGATGCACTCACGATGTTCATCACGTCGGCCGACACGCCCTACTATTTCAGCTTCCACGCGGCCGATCCGTTTGACGAAAGCGGCGGCACGAAAAAGGACGTGGGCCATACGCTCGTGCTCGGCCCGACCGGCAGCGGCAAGACCGCGCTCATTGCCTTCCTGCTGTGCATGTTGCAGAAGTTCGGCGTGACTTCGGTTCTCTTCACGAAGGACCGCGATACCGAACTGGTCATTCGTGCCCTCGGTGGCACCTACTACCCGATCAAGCCAGGCGAGCCGACCGGCTGGAATCCGTTCTGGCTCGACCCGGCCAAACCTGGCACCGTGCAGTATCTGAACCGCTTCGTGCGACGCCTTTGCACCCGCCCCTCTCAAACATTGAGCGTCACCGACGAAATCGACATTGAACAGGCAATCAATGCGGTGCTTCGCATGGACCTCGAACATCGCCGGCTCGGCCGCGTGCTCGACTTCCTGACCAAAGACCGCAGCGGCATTTATGCGCAGTTGCAGCGATGGTGCTATGCACGCGAGCACGGCAAGCCGGATGGCCCGAACGCTTGGCTCTTCGATAATCCGCGCGACACGCTTATCGATAACTTCGGTTCGGCACTGACTACCGGCTTCGACGTAACTTCATTCCTGAAAGATGATGAATTACGCTCGCCGATCAACATGCACCTGTTCCACCTGACCGAAAGCCTCATCGACGGTCGGCGGCTCGCACTGTTTATCGCCGAATTCTGGCGTGCGTTGGGCGACCCGGAAATGGCTGACTTCGCCAAGGATCAGTTGAAAACGATCCGTAAAAAGAACGGCTTCGTCGTGCTCGATTCGCAGTCGCCTAGCGACGCTCTGAACCATCCGATCAGCCGAACACTGATTGAGCAAACGCCGACGAAGATTCTGTTCTCCAACCCCGATGCCGTGTACAGCGAATACACCAGCGGCGGTCTTAACTGCTCGGATCGTGAATTCGATCTTGTCAAGAAAGACATCCAAGAGGGCTCCAGGATGTTCCTTGTCAAGCAGGGGCATCACTCTGTCGTCGCCAAGCTAGACCTCAAGGGCTTCGACCGTGAGTTGGCTCTGCTGTCCAGCCGCGAGGCCAACATCGAAGTCGTTCAGCAGTTGATCGCGCAGTTCGGGCAAGACCCGATTAAATGGCTTCCCCACTTTGACCAACACAGGAGAGAAGCATGAAGAACGCCAAGAATACCGCCCTTGCGGTGGCTATTTTCCTTTCCGTAGCAGTCACGCCGTTGCCTTCGTTCGCGACCGGTATGCCGGTCGTGGACATTGCCGCCATCGAGAAAGCGATCCAGCAAGTCAGCTACTTGCAGCAGCAGTTGAAGCAGATGAATGACCAGTTGGATGCGATGAGTGGTGATCGCGGCATGGCCGGCCTCCTCTCCGGTCAAAACCGCAACTACCTACCCGCTGACTGGAACAGCGCCATGAACGTACTGAACAGCGGCGACGGCTCGTTTGGCTCACTCGCATCGGCCGCGCATCAAATCAAACAGATGCAGTCGGTTCTTTCCAGCTCTGACCTGAGCCGGCTGTCTCCGCAAATGCAGCAGTATCTTGACAAGGTTCGAAACGTCTCAGCCTCCCAACAGGCATTGGGGCAACAGGCTTACGCCACGGCCAGCCAGCGCGTCAATCTCCTGCAAACACTCACCAATCACATTTCCTCAGCTACCGATCCCAAGGCCGTGTGGGACTTGCAGGCGCGCATCCAGTCCGAGCAATCGCAGTTACAGAACGATCAGTCGCGGCTTCAAAGCGTGGCGCAGTTGACCCAAGCACAAAGCGTGGCGACCAAGCAAATGGCTAACGAACTGCGCGCGCAAACCAGCGGCACCGGCAATTTCCCGTCGCTCGATACATCGGTCGGCACTAACTAACTACGGAAAGAAAAATGTCTTTTCTACGTGCCTTGATGGTCGGCGCCGCGCTCGCGGCGCTGGCCGCCTGTACAATCAAGCAGACGCATATCTCGTTTCTGGATCGCGTGTTGACAGTCGAAGAGTTCACCGCGCAGTCCGACATTCGCGACAAGGTCATCACCGAGTGCTCGTCGGACCCCGGCCATTTCAAGGATGACCCGAACTGCGTCAACGCCAAACAGTCGCTTCGTGCGAGCGTGACGGGAAGCGGGAATTTTCCGTCGCTTGACATAACGCCCCCGCACAAGAAGGGCAACAGCAAATAGGGAATTGAATCATGGCCGGGCCATACGAACAGGTCTTCACCTATGTAACGAATGTGTGCAACAGCTACATCGGTTCGAGTGTCGCGGCGGTAGCGGCGGCCATTGCCCCGGCTGCTTACACGCTTCTAGGCGTCTATATCATGCTGTGGGGTCTTGCCAGCATGCGCGGCTTGATTCAAGAGCCGATCATGGAAGCCGCTGTTCGTATGATAAAGATCGCTTTCATCTTCGGCATCGGTATAAAGCTGGCCGAGTATAACGTCTACGTGGTCGATACGGTTTTTAATTCGCCGGAACAGCTTGCCCAGGCGCTGACGAATTCGACAAGCAACCAAACCACGGTCAACAGCCTTGACAACATCCTGACCCAAGGCTTCAAGGTCGGTAAGAGCTTTTGGGACAAAGGCGGCATCCTCGACGGCGACTTCGGCATGTATCTGATCGCCATCTGCTGCTGGGCGATCACTATCATCGTGACAGCCTACGCTTGCTTCTTGATCGTTCTCGCTAAGATCGCCCTCGCGTTGATTGTCGCCCTCGGGCCGCTGTTCATCATTTCCCTGTTGTTCCAGCCCACGACGAGTTTCTTCAATGCGTGGATTCAACAACTGGCGAACTACGCTCTGCTGGTTATCCTGATCGTGTCGGCGAACGTGTTCATCTTGAACTTATTCGTTCGTGCGGCGAGCAAAACGGCCGGCATTTCGAGTACGGCGCAAATCGACCAAATCTTCCCCTTCATCATCACCGGCGTGATATCGCTCCTGGTGCTCGCTCAGCTTCCCTCGATAGCGGCCGGCTTGGCAGGTGGCGTATCGCTATCGTCCTACGGCATCGGCCGGCTAGCTCTACGCAAGCTAGGTGGTCTCTTCGACCGGAACCGCAGTAACAACAACCGTCGTCGCGACCGGGAAGAGCGCAAAGCGCCCCGCAGCAGCGTCAATTCGGTGTCACGCGGCTAATATCCGTCACCCCCTGCATTTCGTGACAAAATAGTCACATTTGTTCATCAAAAACTATTTTTTTGTTTAGACAAAATGTGATAATTTGTTTGCGCATTTATCCTACCTGTGGATTTAAAGACATGCTCGTAAGAACACTTCTCGCGGTGCTCCTTGCCGGCACCCTCGCCGGTTGTGCCTCGGTGCCGCCCTCATGCGACGGCTTGAACCGCCGCCCCGTCAATCAGCCGCCGCAAGCCGGCGTCGTGAATCAAAGCTGCGGGCATCCCGCCACGGCGTGACAAAGGGAGTTTCCTAGATGGATGACCACAAACTACAGCAGCAGTTGAACGAACTGCGGCAATTCATCGAAGCGCATAAGGATGTGCAGCACTTGCTGGACAACTCGGCCGCGTGGGCTGACACCCAACGGGAGCAGGATGAAAAATCGAAAGCGCAGGCTTGGCGAGTCGCGGCCGGCGCCGGCGTCTTCGGCCTGGTGGCCATGTTCATTGCATGGACGGCGATCCGCACGGCCTACGTCCCCCCCGCCGCGCCGCAAGTTCTTGTGATGGACAAGACGACCGGCCACGTCGAACGGCTGGTTTCACTCAAAGAGGTTCAGGAATCGATCGATGAAGCCGTGACACGGCACTACATCACCGAGTTTTTGCGTTGCCGCGAGAACTACACCTTCGAGACAGCCGAAGAAAATTACTACTGCGCAGCAGCCTATATGTCATCCCAACTGCAAACGCAGTGGGCGGCTTTTTGGGATACGACGAATCCGAAGGCCCCGTACAACTATTACAAGAATTCGGCGACGGTCAAGATCGACATTGGCTCGATCACCCTGAACACCAATAGCGACGGCGCACAAGACACCGCGACCGTTCGCTTCACAAGCTACGTGAAGAAGAACGATCAGCAGGAAGTCACGCGGTGGGTTGCGACGCTGGCGTACAAGTACGTCAACGAACCGACCAAGGAACGCGACCGCCGCATTAACCCGGCCGGCCTCCAAGTCCGCGCCTACCAGGTTGACCCGGACATTGGCGCCGCTGCTGTACCCGTCCCGGTCGCACCACCACAGCCTGATGCACCCGTGCCGGCCCCTGTCCCGTCCTCGCCTTCCACGTCGGCGCTGTCAGCACCGCAAGCGCCGGCGTCGCAACCTGTCAGAGGGACCGTGCAATGAAGCTCCGAACCCTCGTCTGCTGCCTTGCCCTCGTCGCTGCTCCGCTGCCGGCGCTCGCCGTGCAGCCTACCCAACCGTCGCCGGCAGACCCTCGCATCCGGTTCATCGACTATGACCCTTACAACATCCCCGTCGTCTATGCGCGGATCGGCGGGGATCTCATGCTCGTTCTTCAGAACGGCGAAGTCGTGAAGGACATGACGGGCGGCGACACCGATGCCTGGGGCGTCGGTGTTTCGACCGCAGGCAACAGCGTTTTTATGAAGCCGAAGGTCACAAGTCCGAACATGAACCTGCACGTTGTCACAAACAAGCGCATCTACAGCATCGACTTGAAGCTGGCCGGCAAGGGCCAAGTGGCATTCCAGACAATCTACTACCGCTACCCGGACGAAGACCGCACCAAACGCGACGCAGCAAATCAGCGTGCGCTAGCGCGTGACCTTCTGTCCTATGGCTGCGCCGCGACGAAGAAGAACCGCAACTACACCATGCAAGGGTCCGACGCATTGGCGCCGCTGGAAGCGTGGGACGACGGCAACTTCACCTACTTCCGCTTCCCGGCGAATCGCGACGTGCCATCAATCTACTACGTCACCGAAGACGGAAAGGAACACCTAGTCAATAAGGACATGGACTCGAACTATGTGCTCACGGTCCAGAAGATCGCGAAGAAGTTCATCTTCCGCACTGGCGATGTTGTGACCTGCATCTTCAACGAGTCCTATAACCCGAACGCGGTGGGCAGCCCGACGAACACCACTTCGCCCAACGTCGAGCGCGTCATCAGAGGCGGTCAGCAATGAAATTTTTTTTCCGTAAAAGCAACCAAGCACGCGAACAGAATAGTCTCGAAGAAGGCGCTCACATCGACGGCGAGCGTGCCGCACCCTCGGTCAACAAGGGTTTGGGCATGCAAACGAAGATCACAAATTTCCTGATCTTCGCAGCGGTCATCGTCTTGGCCGTGGTCATGCTTTGGAAGTATTACGCCAACGTGATCGAGCAGCGGCGCGCCGCGCAGCAAGCGGCGCAAAAGGACACGAAGGTGCAGCAACAAACGATCCTTCCACCTTTGGTCCCGCCGAATCTGCCGGAAACCAATGCCACTCAAGCATCTGCACCGGCAGCCAACACGACGCCGCAGACCGGTAACGTCGCTCCGAACGGGAAACAGCTTGGCCCTGATGGCAAGCCAATCCTTACGCCGGCAGAAGAGCGGTTACAGCGGCGCCTCACGTCGAGCGTGAAATTCAAGCTTGATGAGCCTGACCGGCAATCTGGCAAAGCCGATGCCGATACAGCAATAGCCGCTGACCCTGGCGGCTCGCCTGGCTCAGTTGGCCTTGGGGGTGGCTCCGACGATCCACTTGCCCGCTCGCTCCGCGCGACTTACACCCCAGGCGCCGTGGCAACGATTCTGCCCGACCGTGATTTCCTCATCACAAAGGGCGCTGTCATACCCTGCTCCGTTGACCCGGCTCTTGATTCCAGCTTACCCGGTATCGTGACTTGCACAGGTTCGTCGGACGTTTGGAGCACCAACCATAAGGTCAAGCTCATGGAGGCCGGCACCAAGTACGTGGGCGAGGCGAAACAGGGACTATCCAAAAGTCAACGCCGCATGGCGATCCTATGGACCCGTGCGGAGACACCGAACGGCGTCATCATCGACCTAAACTCTGCCGCGTCCGACGAACTCGGCCGACCTGGTGTGAATGGCGAAATCGACAACCACTTTTGGGACCGCTTCGGCGCGGCCATCATGCTTAGTCTGCTCAACGACGCAAGCGCGTTCATGATCGCGCGCGAGCAAAACAACGGAACCGGCAGCAACAACACCACTATCGCGTTTCCCAACACGGTCAACGGCACGCAGAACATGGTAGGCGATGTGTTGAAACAGACCATAGACATTCCGCCGACGGTCAAGAAAAACCAGGGCGCAAACATCAGTATCTACGTTGCCCGCGACCTGGACTTCCGCAGCGTGTACGACTTGAAGGTAAAGCCGTAATGACGGGTGAGAAATCCACGCTGGAAATACACCTGGAACAGCTTAGTCAGTTCCTTGACGATCCAGCAAACAACGAAATCGTCATCAATAACCCGCTTGTAGTATGGACGGAAAGCCGGGGCCAGTGGGCCACGCATGATGTACCTTCCATCACATCGGAGTGGTGCGACGAATTGGCAAAGCTGGTTGCTAATTTCTCCGATCAGAAGATCGACGTTGAGCATCCCATGATCGGCTCGACGCTGCCTACTGGCGGGCGCATCCAGATCGTGCTTCCGCCAGTGGTCAAAACCGTGTCCGTCACTATTCGGCGTCCAAGCACCGACGTGATGACGTTCGATGAAATATATGAGTGTGGCAGTTTTGACGAAACGCGGTGCGAACAATCTTCACGCCTCGATGCTGAAGAGCGCGAGGTCATCGAATCGACCCTACCAGCCAATGACAAGAAACTTATCAACCTGTTTCGGAAGAAAGATTGGAAGGCGTTCTTGCAACAATCAGTGTTGCTGCGCAAGAACATCATCCTATCAGGGAGAACCGGCTCCGGCAAAACGACGCTCGGGAACTCACTTTGTATGATGATCCCGATCCAGGAGCGGATCATCACGGTCGAAGATGCGCGCGAAATGCGCCTGCCGCACCCGAACCAAGTCAACATGGTCTATTCGCGCGATAACCGCGGCCTCGCCAAGCTGTCGCCGAAGCAGATGTTCGAGTCGGGTCTACGGATGCGACCCGACCGCGTTCTACCCGCCGAGCTTCGCGGCGAGGAAGCCTATTTCTTTTTCCAGAACGTCGTGAACAGCGGCCACCCCGGCGCGCTCACCACCATCCACGCTAACACCGCGAAGCTGGCCTTCCGCCGCTTGACTAACATGATCCAGTCAAGCCAAGAGGGGCGCGGACTTGAACAAGGCGTCATCCTCGAAATGCTGTACGCACTGGTCGATATCGTGATCCAAACAGACACAGTGCAAATCAACGACGCCGGCCATAACCGGAAATTAGTTACAGAAATCTATTTCGATCCGGCTTACGCACTGAAGCAAATCGGATAAAGAAAGGTGCCGCATGATCCTCACAGACATTCAAAGCAAGCGAGTGAGGGCCGTGGCCATATCCGGTCTTCTGGTATGCGGCTTAATCCTAGGGCTATACCTAGCCGGCTATTTCTTCTTGTGGAAGGTGAAGCTCAAGCCGTACACCGCGACGCCGCTGACCATCATCGACTATTGGGCGTACTACAGCGACAATCCGCAACTTCGCAAATGGATGAAGTATTGCCTGGGCTTCGGCTTCATCTTGTCCTATGGCCTAGTAGCCATGCTGTTCATGCCGGTGCGACGCGCTCTGCACGGCGACGCCCGCTTCGCGAAGAACAAAGAGGTTCGTGATGCCGACCTGCTCGGCGAACATGGGCTAATTCTGGGCAAGTGGGGCGACCGCTTCATCATGCTCGCCGGCCAGCTTGGCGCGATCTGCGCGGCGCCGCCGCGCACCGGCAAGGGCGCAGGCTTGGTTCAACCCAACATGCTGAACTGGCCGCAAAGCGTCGTGCTGCTGGACGTGCGGCAGGAAAGCTATCGGCTCACCTCTGGCTTCCGCAAGATGTTCAGCGACGTGTTCCTGTTCAACCCGGTCGCCGAAGACGGCCGCACGATGCAATGGAATCCACTTAGCTACGTGAACGACGATCCCATGCTGCGGATCAACGATCTTCAGAAGATCGCAAACATGCTGTCGCCCGACCCCGCCGAAGGTGATCCTTTTTGGCCGGCATCGTGCCGCACGCTATTCCTCGGCCTGGCTCTGTATGTTTTCGAGACACCTGACACGCCACGAACGTTCGGTGAGATCGTTCGGCAAATCATGTATGGAGAAGGTGAGTCGGTCGGCCAGCACTGGAAAGAAATCATCGAAGAGCGCGACGCCTCTGGTAATCCGCTCTCCCCTGCTTGCAAGGCAGCGCTCTACGATTTCATCTACACCAGCGGCCCCACGCAATCCTCAATTCGGAAGACCTTTACGGCCAAGCTCGAACTGTGGCTGAACCCTTTGATAGACGCGGCTACCAGCGGCGATTCGTTCGACCTGCGCGACTTTCGCCGGCGCCGCATTTCGTTATACATCGGCGTGCGGCCGGCCGACCTGGACCGGCTGCAACTCATTCTGAACCTGCTTTTCCAGCAGATTATCGACCTCAACACTGACGAGATGCCGGAAGACAACCCGGATCTCAAGTTCCAGTTGTTGATGATGATGGATGAGTTCACAGCCATCGGCCGCATGCCCATCTTCGCGAAGTCGATCAGTTTCCTTGGCGGCTATAACATCCGCCCGTTCATCATCATTCAAGGCATGTCGCAATTACGATCAACGTACGGCGCCGACGTGGCCGAAACCATCGTCACCTGCTGCGCTGCAATGATCGTATACGCCCCGAAGGAACAACGCCACGCGAACGAAATTTCCGAAATGCTCGGTTACATGACGGTGCAGGCGAAGTCGAAGTCGCAGCAAGTCGGCTTCAAGCGCGTCGGTGGTTCGGTCAACACGTCTGACCATCGCCGCGCCCTGATGCTGCCGCAAGAAGTCAAGGAAATCGGCAAAGGCCGGGAAATCATCTTTTTGGAAAATGTTAAGCCAATTCTCGCCAGCAAAATTTCCTATTGGAAGGACAAGGCATTCAAGCGCCGGCTGCTGCCGGCTGCTGTCGTCCAGGCCATCGACGTAAAGATGCCGGAGCCCTCTCAGCAGCCCAAGAAGAAAAAGAAAAAAGAGGGCGAGACCGTCAAGACACAAGACGGCCAACTTATCACTATTACGGAAAAAGAAATTACGGCTGACGACGTTGGCAAGCTCGATAAATTGAGCCTTACCGACTACAACGTCGATTTTGACAGCGTGGAAGTGCCGCGCGGCCAGCCGATCACCGACGACGACATGAAGCATGCGTTTTCGTCGTTCCTGCAAACCATTGAAGATGCGTAAAGGAGTATCGAGATGGCAGAACCAGCTTTCAATGAGAACGGTGCCTTCAACATCAACGGTCAGTGGGCTACTGGCCTGCGCTACGAAGTTAAGCTTGACGGTGGGTCGTTCGCCAGCGGCACGATCAAGTTCATCAACGGTCGCAAACAGGTTGTCTCTGCCAAGATCGCGTCTCGTGAAGAGGCCGTCGAAATCATCGGCGAACGCAATGTCGAGAATATCGAGGCCGGCAAAGGCAAGGAGAAGGATGCCACGTCAGGTATGACCAAGGGCAAGTTGCAGGCCGAGAATCTGTCGTTCAAGCAGTCCTATACCACAGACAAGAAGCCTGTCAATGAGATCGAGGCCACCATCGAGCGCGATACCTCTATCGAAAAAGACGTGCAAGCGTTCCTCGCTAAGCGTCGCGAAGAAATGGCACGCTCGCGGCAACAGCGTTTGCAGAACGAGCGCATCGTTTCCACGGAAGAGCGCAGCGACTACGGCGCCGACACAAAAACGGCAACCACCGAAGCGACGCCCGGCACGGCCAGGGGCAAGTTGCAGGCCGAGAATCTGGCGTTCAAGCAGTCCTATACGCCCGACAAGAAGCCTGTCAACGAGATCGAGGCCACCATCGAGCGCGATACCTCGCTCGACAAAGACGTACAAGCGTTCCTCGCTAAGCGTCGCGAAGAAATGGCACGCTCGCGGCAACAGCGTTTGCAGAACGAGCGCATCGTTTCCACGGAAGAGCGCAGCGACTACGGCGCCGACACAAAAACGGCAACCACCGAAGCGACGCCCGGCATTAGTCAGTCGGTCGAAGACCGCGCGAAAGCCGTGCCGGATGCAGTCAAGCAACGCTTCATCCAGGTAGATAACAAGTTCCACTTCCCCGACAAGACCCTGGCGTTCGAGGATCACGGCCGTAAACTCGCCACGCGCAGCGAGAACCAGGAAGTCGTGCGATCGGTAGTTGCGATCGCACACGCGCGTGGATGGGAACGAATCGCGGTACGCGGCACCGAAGAGTTCAGGCGTGCGGCTTGGCTCGAAGCGTCGTTGACCGGCATCGAGGTCAGCGGCTACAAGCCGACCAAGGTGGAGAAGGCGCATTTGGCGACACTTTTGGAGCGTCAAGGCGGCATCCGCGAAAACTCCATAGAAGAACGCGAACCGCGCGAGCGTGAGGCCGGCAGCACGCGCCCGGAACAAACGCCTAGCGGCCTTAATGGCGCCGGTGCCGGCGTGAAGCTGCGGGACGGCGTTCTTACCGGGCAGCTGCTCGAACACGGCGAAGCCAACTACAAGCACGATCCGAAGAAGGAGATGAGCTACTTCGTAAAGGTCGAGACGGAGCGCGGCGAGCGTACCGTGTGGGGCGTCGATCTCCGCCGCGCGGTCGCTGAAAGCGGTGTAGCTATCGGTGATCGCGTTGCCATTGAGAAGATGGGCAGGAAGTCCGTGACTGCAAAAGAGCGAGTGTTCGACAAAGACGGCAATGAAGTCGGGGAACGCGCCGTCGATGCACACCGCAACCGCTGGAAAGTCGGCTCGCTGGAAAAGGCCGAAGCATTCACACGCGATGACCGTGCCGAAGTGGTCAAGAAACACCCTGACTTAGCGCCTGCCTATGGCACGGTCGCCGCTGCGCAGAAGTTCGCGGAGAAGCAATTCGCGAACAAGGAGGATCAAGCGCGATTCGTCTCTATCGCACGTCAGGTCGTCGCAGAGAAAATTGCCCACGGCGAGAACGTGCCGGCGCCGAAGATTCGCGAGGCAAAGGTTCAAGATCGCCCAAAAGATCAGGGCAAGGACCAGGAGCGTAGCGAGCCGCCGAAGCCGCGCAAAGCGAATCAAGAGTTCGCGCGATGACCCGCCGCACACTTGCCGCACTGTTGGTCGGCACCGCTATCGCCCTGCCCTGCAACGCCCTTGCCGGCACCCAGGTCGAAGAACAGCTTTCGACCAGCGTCCGAGCAGGCCTGTCGGCTTCGTTGAGCGACAAGACCACGCCCGCGCCGATATTTCCTTCCGTAGCAGCGAAAACAGCCTGGTTGACCGACAAGGCCACACTGCTCGCCAAGCGCATGCCCGCCGTACAGGACCGCATCGCGTTCCTCAACACCGTGTACTACGAAGCCATGCGCGCTGGCCTTGATCCCGAGCTCGTGCTTGCTGTCATCCAGACCGAAAGCGCGTTCCGCAAGTACGCCGTTTCGACGGCCGGTGCGCGCGGCTATATGCAGGTCATGCCGTTTTGGGTGCATGACGACATTGGAAGTCCCACCGATGATCTGTTCCATCTGCGGACCAATCTTCGATACGGCTGCACGATCCTTCGCCACTACCTTGACACTGAGCGCGGGAACCTGTTCCTCGCGCTTGGCCGCTACAACGGCAGTCGTGGCCAAGCCGCATATCCGAACCTCGTACTCGCATCCTGGGCGCAGTGGCGCTCGATGCCGAGTCCCTACCATTTGACGATGAAATGACCCTGTCGCCTGCTACGGCAGCCAGTTTTTTGGAGAACACAATGCGCGTCTTCAACATCACCGAAATCGAGTTCGCTATCAACTACTGGCGTACACGCATTGTTCCCGACGATGGGGCGCTCATGTGCGCGCCGGCGCTCTCGCTGCTCCAGCTTTACGGTCACATGATTTTCGACCGCATCGAGGCGGTCCCGGAGGCTGCATTGGATGCCGAGCAAGGCATCGCGCTGTCGGTCGCGCTAGATCAGCACGAATTGCCGCTCTGATTTTATATCCTGATTAGCCCTGTTTCTGAGCCATGAAAAGTGAGAGCGATGCTGTTTTCCCCTCAAAGAGGGTCGGCAGGGATTCGTGTAAAAACCCTTTTCTGACAGCGAGTTAGCTCACTTTTGGCTGTTTTTTACACGAATCCCTGCCGACCCTCTTCTAGATTAAAAGATAGCTGCTAGATGATCTTTCAAGAGCGCGGTACAGGGTGGATCGATGCACGCCCAGCAGCGCGGCCGCCTCCGTCACCGGATGGCCTTCCGTCTCGATAAGACGGCGAGCGTGGGCGATCTGCGCGGCAGTGAGGGTGGGGGAGGGACCGAACTTCACCCCGCGCCGCTTGGCGGCCTCGCGGCCGCTCCGGGTTCGGTCAACGATCAAGGACCGCTCGAACTCGGCGATGCCGGCGAAGACCGTCAACACCATGCGGCCAGCCGCCGTCGTCGTATCGGCCCACGGCTCGGCCAGCGAGCGCAGGCCCGCGCCGGCCTCTCGGATGCGCTCGGCAATGTCCAGCAGGTCGCGCGTGCTGCGCGCCAGGCGATCGAGCCGCGTCACCATCACCACGTCACCTGATCGTATGTGGTCGAGCATGCGCGCCAACTCGGGGCGATCGCGCTGCGTGCCGGTGATCTTCTCCGCGAAAATCTTGGTGCAGCCGGCTGCGTGCAGCTCGGCCCGCTGATTGGTCAGGTCTTGGTCGTCGGTGCTGACGCGGGCATAGCCCAGCAGCATGCGGCTGGTCGCCAGGTCCACGGCATCGGGGCTGGCCTTGGTCACGACTGCCGCGCCTTGATCTGCGTTGCCAGTTCATCCGCAACTTCCCCCAGCTCGCCGAACGTGATTTCCCCCGCTGCGAAGCGTTCGGCCGCAGCCCCGTATTCCGGCGGTAGCTTGAAGCCTTCCAGCTCGATGCTCGCCTGCGCGTAGGTGATGGCGTCGCGGCGCTCGCGTAGCTCGGCGGGGTGTAGTGGGCGCTGGGGCGTGCAGCGCTTGTACTCGGCCCATGCGTCGGCCGCGCGGCCCGTGTCGCCAGCGCGTCGCATCCACTCCCGGCGCTCGGCTTCTGGCGCGGTATTCCACCAGTCCATGCCGGCAATCTCATCTGCACGGATTGGCGAACTGCCGCCTTGCTCGGGGATTACCTCGTGCGTGCCGTCCAGGCGCACGCGCACAAGCTGGCCGTTCTCGTCGTAGCCCACCGCGCCCGGCTGACTGCCCAACTCGGCGAATGCTTCTACTTCCTCCGGCTGCACGTCATCAACGCTGCGCGAGGCCAACCATGCGGCACCCTCGGCCACGGCGTCGGCGTGGGCCTCATTGGTGGCCATCACCACATCCTCCGCGCCCTCGGCCAGAGGGAATACGCCGCCGCCAACCTCTTCGCCGTCCTGTAGAAGGCGCAATCGCCAGCCACCGCCCAGATCGATCGGGCGCGGCTCGATTTCATAGGTGCACTGCTGCATGAGGCCTCCGTAACGTCGCAAGTTATGTCGCAAGTATTATGCGACATGCGACCATAACTTGCAACACGCGCAGCCCTGCGAATACAGGTATCCGCGTCGTGTTTCAGGTCTTAGGACTTACGCGACACGGCAGGGCAGGGGACGCCGACAGGCATACTCTTGACCGTATCTCAATTGAGATACATAATAGGAGATCCAAACCGGAGGATCGAATATGGCTGCTCACACCTCGATGCTGCATATCCGCGTCGATGACGCTCTAAAGGCACAGGCTGCCGAGACGCTCGCCAATGTCGGCCTGACGGTCTCGGATGCTGTGCGCATCCTGCTGACCCGCGTCGCCAAGGAAGGCGGGTTGCCAGCCGGCCTGACGGCCGATCCAGAGGCCCACGACGCCTGGTTCCGGGGCAAGGTGCAAGAGGCCCTGGCCGACACGCGGCCGGCGGTGCCGCATCGCCAGGTGATGGATGAGGCGCAAGCCCTGATCGACCGGAAACGCCGTGCTCGTTCTTGAGTGGCGCGAGACAGCCCGCGCCGATCTGCTGGCGATTGTCGATTACATATCCGACGACAACCCGGATGCAGCGCAGCGGTTGAAAGATGACATCGAGGCCAAGGCCTCGATGCTGCCTGAGCGCCCGAAGCTGTATCGGCCTGGTCGCGTCGCCGGCACTCGGGAAATGGTCGTCCGATCGAACTACGTGGTGGTGTACGCGGAAGACGCGCGCGCCGTTTCCATCCTGCGGGTGCTGCATGCGGCCCAACAGTGGCCGCCAGTGACCGGGGTTGAGTGATGGTGACAAAGACGAGCTGGCCAGGCGCGATCGCTGTCACCACTAAAAGGCCGTGAGGGCCGGAGTGGAAGCTGAAATTGCGGAGATTTCTCGATCTGGTAGACGGCGCGATCGTCGCGTGCGTTAAGGCGGTCATCGGCCTGTGTCTCGGCATCGGCCACCTGCTGGTCTATGTGCAAATGCTGGCCGTGTGCCTGGTCGCCGTCGCGGTAGTAGGGGGAGCGGGCTTCCTTGCCCTGCGGGCCTTGCTTTAAAGCTCGGGGCCGTCCTGCTCTTGTTCCTGCTCACGGGCAGCCATCAACTCGGCATTCTGCTGGCGTAGCTGCTCGAACCATGCCGCCCCGGCCTCGATCGGCTCCACTTCCTGCGCCTGCTGCGCTTCCTGTTCTTCCTCGGCCTGCTGGGTCAGGTCCTGGTGCTGCTGCACCTGGTGCTGCGCCGCCTGGGTGCCTTGCTGTTCGTCTTCGTCGTGCATGTCGCTCTCCTGCTCAGTGATGGCCTACCGCTCGCGTTCGCGATTGGCCTGTGGTTGGCCCTTTAGAGGGTCGGCAGGGATTCGTATAAAAAAACCTTCTCTGAACAGCGAGTTAGCTCACTTTTGGCTGTTTTTTACACGAATCCCTGCCGACCCTCTAGTTGCTTGGCAAGCGGAGACGGGGCGGCGATGCTGTTGGCCCACGGCGATGGAGCGATGAATGCAGCAGCAAGGCGTGCCTACGTGGCCCTCTGCGGGATGTTTTGAAGTACAAGCGACAGGAAGCAGGGCGTATCGTGGTGCGCTCGGAGCGATCGCGCAGAACCCGGCTGGCCAAACGAACCTGACCTTCTTTCGAGTCGTTCTTGTCCCAAACGACCAAAATCCCTACGACTCAAATGCTGTGGCAGTGTTGTATCGCTCTGGGAGCGTCGAGTTCGAGCTCTTGGGCCATCTTTCGCAAGCCCTTGCGTTGGACTACCGAGCGCGAATGGCCGCCTTGGGGCATGAGGCGATGGTTTCGGTGTGCGACGCCATGCTATCCGGGGGACTTGAAGCGAACGATCGCGACTACGCATTTGTTCTGGAGTTGGATCTCGACTTGAACCAAATCCCGGTGGTGCGGGATGAGGACGTCGCTTTTGATCCGCTGCGACAGCCTGCCAATCCCGAGTTCCGGAAAGACGCTGATGGGCTCTATCGATTCCGTTGTTGGCTGCCCGGTGGGCTCGATGGCCACCACCGGAAGAACCGTACCAAGGCTTGGACCACCCAGGCCTGGGATACGGTGAACTACTACCTTCAGAACGCACAGGGAATCGGTTTGGGCTCCAAGCTTCTGAGCATTCCGAAAGATCAGCATAGAGCCGTGTTCGGGGACTATTTTGCCGAGGCCGTTGTTGAGGCCATCGACAAGCGTTGGGTCACGTTACGCCTGGATCACGCGTGGACCGATTCCCTGCCGACCCTCTAGAAGGCCCCTGCGCAGACCGTGGATATGTGGACAGCGCCGGCAGCGCTGGAGCGCCTTGGTGACGACCTGGCCGCCGGCGCCGGCGAGATCCGTGACCAAGGCTTGGCGACAGCCTTGTGGCTGGCCAGGTCGAGGCCTGTCGCCAACGCGCCGGCCGGCACGCTGAAACGCGCGAGGCCTACGCAGCTCTCGCCGACGCGCTGGTGGCGCAGCTCGGCAAACCCACTGCCAAAGATGGCGACTATCAAGCCTGTGAGTGGGCCAGCGCCGGTCGCGGCTCATGTGTGGACGTGCTTGTCTGGCATCGCGGTGGCGATGATGTGCTCGCCTTGTGCGGGCCAGGCTGGCCGTACCTACCTGGTCGCCGACCGCCAGGCCGGCCGTGGCAAAGCATGGGCAAAGATCGCGACAGCCGGTGCAAAGAGCGCTCAGACAGCCGATTCGTTCAACTCCAAATAGGAGGCTTATCGCAAGCACGCTAACCGGCTGCAGCCCTACTGCTGTCACGCTGCAAATTTCCGGGCGATTGTCATGCGAATGTACCTCATCCAACGCATAGCCCTCTTGGACATCGAGATGGAAGTGAACTCAGCCGCCACAATGAACGCGCGCCGGCGAGACTCCGTGAGATCGAACTGAGCCTCGCCGAGTGCTTTTGTCCACGTCTGGTTTTCTGCAAGCGTGTTCGGCGGCGGTTTTCTCAAAAGGTCCACGAGCTTCTCGCACGAGAGCGCCGCATTGTGTAGGGGACCTAAGAGGCGGGCATCAACGATGTTCTCCAGAGGCACCGCACGTAACGACTGCGCAAACATCTCAAAGATTTTTGCCTGTTTGCTATATGCGGAGTCACGCGACTCCTCGCCTGCATTGCCGAGGAAAAACGTCTTGATTTGTGCGGCGATTCGCGCCGCTTGTCCGATCCGTTCGAGGAACACGTCAGTTCGTCTACTGACGGCGCGGCGCTCCTGTTTAACCGCAAGCCGAGCGGCAAACCAGATTGCAGCTCCTGCAAGAAGTGCCTGCAGCAGTGCTGCCCATACCTGCCATGCCTCTTGTTTGTCGCAGAGTGTCCAAAAGACCGGCTCGCAAAGCTGGGTAGACATATAGCTCCATGCTTCTGGGGTTTGTAAGTGGTGACACGCCTGGTGAGGCTACTCAGAGTCAGTATGCCGGTCGATCTCGGCGGCAGCCATCAAATCAACGCTGCAATCGGTGCAGGCAAGGGGGTTCCGTCGCTGAGTGCCCGTTTGATGACCGTCTGCCAATACCGTGCAAGTTCATCAACGTCGATGTCTTCGCGAGGTGTGGCGATACAGTTACGACCGCCGCAGCATGTGCAGAACGAGTCGGTCCCCCTGCACGCTGGGCAGGGCGAGAATTGCCAGAATCCCCGTGGCATGAAGACGCCCGCCTTGCAGACGTAGCAGACGATACCGGCCTGGTCCATCGTGCCGCACCGGCTGCCGCAGGCGTCGCAGATCCCAGGTGGACCGAAGTGCCACGGTGCGAGTGCTGGTCGTTTGCGTTGGCCCATGCACCACACTATGCACATCAAGGTCGTTACGAGAAATGGCTGTTCTCGGAACGATTCCCTGCCGACCCTCGGAATGGCCAAGCTCGCGGCGAGACCGAAGTTGACCAGCGACAAGGCGACGGTGTGTCAAGTCTGGTGCTGCTGTCCAGTTCATTTGCTGGCGGTGTCCAAGTCTTTGGATGTATGTACTCACGCGCAGACCAATTGTGCGTGTGCGCGGCCATCCTCATCGCTCCTTGTCTTTGCGGTCGGTGTACTTCTGCTGGCTCGGCTGTTGCCCGCGGTGGCGCTCAACTTGCTTGACGATGATTCGCTTGATTTGGTGCCGCTCTGTGTCCGGTCTCGGCATTTCCTTGGCAAACGATTCAATGGCCGTTGCCATTGAATCGTCCCCCTCCTTCCGTAGTTCGTGGGCCGCACCCAACAGCCGACGAACGGTCGCTCGGCGGCGATTGACGATGGCGACCTCCCAAGGCTTTGGTGATGCCTCGCCCTGCTCCAACTCCTGCCGCGCCTGCTCGAACTTGCTTTTGAGTACTGTGGACGTGCCGCGCTTTTCTGCGAAATACACGCCTGGCTTCTTCGACTTGCGCGTCTGCCCGCGCAAGTCGCGAGGCGTCGCATTTGCATCGATACCCTGCTCTCGTAACCTCTCGGCGAACGCGGCACGCCAGTGTTCGAGCGTCGCCTTGCGGATGTAGAGGCGCTGGCCGTCGAAGCCTTCCGCTTTGACGATCAGGTGAACATGTGGATGCGGCGGGGGGTTCTTATGCGGGTCGGTCTCAGGCGTGTGCAGGACCATCATGTATTGGTGCTGCCCAAAGAATTCTTCCCGAGCAAAGTTCTGCGCCGCCTTGAAGAGCTTTTGCGGATCGGTGCCGGCCGGCATCGACAGCACGATATTGAAGGCTTGCCGTTTTTTCCCCTGACCGTCGCCGGCATCAACGTCCCACGAATCAAACAGGTCCTTCACATCTTCCTGGCCGCTGATCTTCTCGCCCTGGTCGTTGACGGCTTCAAGCTGCCCATTGCGAGTGATGTATTTCATGTGCGCCTGGACGTGCTGTGCTGTCTTACCGCCGCCCGATACCTTGACCATGACTTCGGGCACACACTGCACAAAGGTTCGATACAGTTGCGCGCGCTTCTGCTCCTGCGTAAGACGCCCTGTGCGCGCCCGTCGTCCGCTAACCAAGAAATCAATGTCGTGCATCCCGGTCGGATCAAAACCTTCATTGCTGGCCATCCGTCACCCCCCACGATTTGAGGTTTGCTCGAATCACTGCTTTGACGCGCTCTCGCTCCAAGTCGATGAGCTTCTTCAAATGCTGGAAATTCAATGCCTGGGCCTTGTCTGCCTCGTCCAGTGACGTGTTCAACACGCGCGCGATTTGGTTAACGTTCCGACCAACTGCCGACAACTGTGCAGTCGCTTCACGAAGTGCCTGCAATTCGTCGTCAGTGAGTCGCGGCTGTCCATTCAGGTGAACGTCGAACAGGTAGGCGAGATAGGTACTGCGACTCCAATGCCGCAGCGATGCGAGGCGTTCAAGTTCGCGGTATTTGAACGGAGCCAGCCGAACACGTATGTCCTTGGTCTTCACACCTTCTGATTCCGGCGCCGTTTCAGGCATCGGAGTAGGGGGCATACGCTTCAAAAACGCCGCGACGACGATCTCAAGTAAGCGGGCCTCCGTGATGCCTTGTTCGTTAGCAACGCTCGCAAAGGCATCTTTTAGGTCAGGGTCAACGCGGCCCGACAGCAACGGTTTTTTCGACGGCATCGTAATAAGCCTTTTCCGCAGTTAGTTGCAGACGAACGAGGACCGTGCAGCGCACAAAGTGCTGCACCTTGCCGACGCTAGTCTATCCTGCATTAACTACTACGCAAAGCTATTTCTTCGTCATGACGAAGAAATAGCTACTCCTCTCCTACGCTCCTACGGAAAGAAAAGCGTCTGAGCCACGATATGCGAGGGTGTCGGCGGCTGGATTAGCTCGCTCAAAAACTTGACCGTTACCATGCTTGCTTCCGCGCATTGAACAATCACCAGTGATGCCCAGTTGATCCAGCGTTGTCGGCAACCACTTTCGCTCCGCACTGTTGCAGTAGCTCCAGCGCGTCACCACTGCCGTCAATGCTATTGCGGTAGCGGGCAATCACTTCACGGAGTGCGATCAGCTGCGGCGCGCTCAGGGCGCGCACGCGCTGTGCCAAGTCATCGACATCGACATCCCATTTTTCTCCCATGCCGTCCTCCGCGCTGTCGGCAACGCTCGCCCACGCGAATTTCAGGCCACTCTCATCTAGCGCACCATCGTCCAGCACGTCAGCCAGCAACTGCCACTGTGGGCCGCTGAAAGACGGCACCAGTGCGGCGATCAGTTGCCGGTAGTCTGCTGCAACTTGATTGATCCGGCCGCTGCGGTTGTCCTCGTAGCCGGCGAGGATGCTGGCAATCGGCTCGCCAGCGTAGAGAGTGAATCGTTCTGCCACGGGTGTTTCCTCGATAGTTGGGGGCGGCGCGCTTAGGCTTTGCTGAGCGCGACGATAGTCAGATTCGGCCAAAATCGCCGACACTGCAGTGTGCAGGGTCCAGCTCGACCCAGCGGCCGCGACTGGACATATTCAGCGCGTCGGGATGACGTTTGATTGCGACGGGCTCGATGACTTCTCCCACGACGCTCCCTACCCAAACGTCAGTCCCCTGGAACATCTGGGCGCGCACCGCCGCACGCTTAGCGGCAGGCATGGTCTTAGCGTTGCAGGCAGCCCACTGACCTTGGGCTTCGCGGATGTAATAAACAGGGTTGGCCATGATGATTTTTTCCTTCTTGCCCGGCCCCATCGTGTGGGTCCGTGACTGGGTCCGGGTACCGCCCGGACGGAGCGCAACAGTTGCTGCGATGTGGGTATATTACCAAGGTAACACCAAGGTGTCAACAAGGAAATGAAGGTAGGCAGGGATTCGTGTAAAAAACAGCCAAAAGTGCGCTAACTCTCTGTCAGAGAAGGTTTTTATACGAATCTCTGCCGCCCCTCAATTGCGGAGCGCCTTAGCGCCCCGCAATCATGAGAAGACCTTTCGGCGCCAGCAGTGCAGTAAGCGCGTCATAAGACCAGACGAACGCGGTCAATACCACTCCGACACCTAAAAAAGCCCATAAAGCCGTACGTTGCTCTGGCACTGCAAAAAGGCAGAAAAGGAAACCGCCCAAACAGACATTCGCCAACAGCCCAAGCACGCCCACAATCGGATGCAGGAACATCAACACCGTGAACGCGCAGAAGCGCAGCACGCTAAGAAAGGCTCTACACATTTTCATGCTTGATTACCTCGGTCCCTACAATTTCTAAGCTGGCTAGCTCGATCACAGCTACGTCACCGGTATCCTTGAAAATCACTTCCACCTTCCCGCCCCGTCCCATCGTCGCTACCCGACCCCCAGCCTTGACGACAATAGCGAGCTTCTTCTTTGCATTCGCAACCGCCGACGCGCCATCCGTCTGTTGCTGGGACGTGGTCGGCTGCGTCGTTGCCGTCAGCTTGTCATCGGCCTTTCCTCCTCCATCCTGGCTCACACCTTCCGGCGTCTGCTCGGTTGATACTTCGCTCGCATTGTTGGCAAGTGTTATAGCCTCCCCAACGTTTTGCTGCTCGGCGTTGTTAGTCGGTTCCTGCTTAGCCGCCTTCAACCTCGCCACCAAGTCAGCGACGCCAGCCCGCGTTATTTCTTCCGTAGAAGCTGCATAGGTTTCTACCTCGGAAGAAAAATCCTTGTGTGCCTGCACCAGGTCATAGAGTGTTCGCACGCCCACGCGCTTCATCGCAAGTTCGCGAATGAATTCCGGCCCTTGGGCTAACGCGACATGTTGAGACACAAACGATGCTGACTGCCCGAGCTTCGCCGCGATCTGCGCTTTCTTCATGCCCTGGTCCAACTGCTCTTTGATCGCGTCTGCGATCTCCAACGGGTCCAGGTCGTCACGCTGGATATTCTCGATAAGCTGGATGAACCGAACTTCGGATTCAGGCAGTACAGTCGTATCTCGAATCTCAATGGGAATGTCCTTCTTCCCAACCAAGAGTGACGCTCGATAACGCCGCTCACCGAACACGATGATGTGCTTACCCTCACCGTTCTTCGGCCGCACGATGATGGCCTGTTGAACGCCCGACTCTTTGATCGAGTCGCGTAGCTCTTCGAGCTTGCGCTGATTGAAGCGCTTACGCGGTTGGTTGGGGTCCGCGATGATATCGGCCAACGGTGCAATCTTGGGCGCAGCGGCTTCGCTGCCACCATGAGCGTTGGCCAGTACCGAAAGATCATCCAGACCGGTCAGATCGAGCCCTTTCTTAGCCATGCGCGTTCTCCATACGTTCTTGCATTATCTTGAAAACCGCCTTCACTTCCTTACCGGCGCTGCGGGCTGCGGTCTTCACCCTGCCCTTGCCGCCGTCCTCATCTGCTTCCGATTCCAGGCGCCAGACCGGTACTCCATCGCCCGACGCTTCACGGAACGCTGAGCGTTTCGACACGTAAGCACCCATGACAAATTGACGATACGCACCGATCAGTTGCTTCAACCACTCGACTTGCGCCGGCGATGTGGCGTCATACTCGTTCGGCAAGATGCCAAGATTCACTAGGCCGGGATTCCATGACTTCTGGATGAACGAGATGCGCTTTAGCACCTGTGTTGCAACGTCGATGCTGTAAGGATCGATTCGGCATGGCAAAACCGCGAAGTCACCCGCGACGACAAGGGCATTTGCAACCCGGCTGTTCGCGCCAGCCGTGTCGATCACTGCGTAGTCGAAACCGTCGCTGATCTCAGCGAGGCGCGCGCGTAGCAGCTTCACAAGTTCCTCGTCGTCCTGGTCCGACTGCTCGATCTTGCGCAACGTGCTATCGCCGCGAAGCAACACGATCTGTTGCGGCAACACCGGCAAGCTAATCGGCGACTCGCTGAAGAGTGAGCTTGCCGCGAGGTTCGGCGCCGTGTACGCCGCCAGACTCTTGCTCGCGTTCGCCTGTTCGTCGCCGTCGATGAACAAAACGCGCTTGTCCTGCTCGGCGAGATAGTGAGCGATGTTGTACGACAGAGTTGATTTGCCCGTACCGCCTTTTTGATTCACGAACACAATCTTCTTCATGGCTGCCCCTCTACCCCTTAGTGAGATGTGCCCGCGCTTTCCGTTCCATGTCCTTGACCAACTCGGCCATGTCTGGAGGTAGCGTGACGCTGATACTTGTCCAACCTGCTGGCCGCTCGCCGTGCTCGATATGCGCCTGCCACGCCTTGCCGACCATCTGGCTCACCGCCTTCTTGGTCACGCCGAGTTCGTCTGCTACGTCGGTCTGCTGTCGGCTCTCCACCATGATTTGGCGGATTGCCTCGACATTCCGTTCTTTGAGCCTGGAAAGATACGGACGTAGAGTCTCGAACTCCTTCGCCGTGAGCCGTTTTTTCATGTGCATCGTGCTTTCCCGAGATTTTCATAGCTGGATACCTAACTCCGTACAGTTAGAGACCCAATGGGGCAAGTTGCCGCTTAACCCTATTGGAAGATGGAGCTAATTTAAGTTAAAAAAGTGGTAAGTCAATATTTTTGTTTCTGCCGGCTAAATGTTACCAACTGGAACGTCATCCCGACACAAGTTGGATATGCAATCCATTTGTTTCCGTAAAAGATATCGAATGCTCTCTTGGTACTTTTGACTATCAGTTGCTTATCAGCTTTCCGAAGTAGCAAATAGATTAGTTTCCCCCTTTTGGGGGCCCGACTTTCGGGTGAGCCGCATAGCGGCGAGGGGCGCATCGCCCCTGGGGGATGCCGGGGACGGAGCGTGCTTGCGCGCGGAGTGAGCCGGCGGGGGCTTGCCCCCAAGAGGCGGTGCCGTTTAAGCCAAGGCTGCTAGGCCGAGGCGGTTAAAGTAAGGTTAGAGATGGTTAAAGCGTTTTCTAAGCGTCTAAACTCATGATTCAAAAAGATTTTTCCGCATGCTTTTAGAACGCCATCCCGGCGAAGAGGAACGCTATCCCGGCATGCTGGTATGTCATCCCGAAGCGGTTGGAATGCCATCCCGGCGAAAACTGGAACGCCATCCCGGCGAAAAAGGAATGCCATCCCGGTGCCTACAGCTTGGTCCAGACGGCTTGTTTTTCGCACCGCGTACTCTGTTCTATTTTGGCGCCGTTGATGATGTTGACCCGTTCTAGCTCGGCTAGAGCTTCTGTCAAGGCGGTGCGAAACTTGTTCGGCGGACTGCTGTAATCCATCCATCCTTTCAGATACTTGAGGCCAATGCGGTGAATCCCGGCTTCGTGGGTCGCGATGTAGTTTTGCAACCATTTCGCCATATCTACACGCCGCTCGATATGTAGTCGCTTCGCCCAGTCGATCAGGGCGAATTCCCGGTTGCTGAATAACGCCAATATCCGTGGATCGAAGACTAGGTAGTACTCTTCCTGCTCAGAGTCGTAGTCGTACCCGGCTAGCAGGTGCAAGCCACTTGATCTCGGCGTGCGGCCGATGGAGTAATGCTTAGCTTCGATTTCGAGCGCGCCCAGGAAGAGCCGCCGAAATGATTCATGCAGCCATGCGTAATCTTTGCTTCCGTCCGTGCGGCCGATGGATTTTAGGAACGTCCCACGCTTGATGAAAATGCGCTCACCCAGTGCCGCGCGGCGCGCTTCGGCAAGTGCTTGCATGAATACGTCGCAATCTGCCATATCTAGCTGTTTGCCAGTGAAAAAAATCTTCACATCTCTACGGCTTGCGATCTCGGTGCGGTCGTGCTGTTTGCGTCGGCCCTGTGCGATAGGTGCGAATAGCGACGAACGCGCTAGGTGGTTCGGTATCGCGCGCTCCAACTCTGGCCAAAGCGGCAATTGCGGTTTTGGCTCCGTCGATCCGCTAGGGCGGCGTTTGGCAGCGCCCTCACCCGTCATGAGCTGAACCTTCGCTAGCCACTCCTCCACCTCCATGTCTCTTTCCAACTTATCCACCAT